>DAOQNB010000176.1:0-8715 GCA_035335845.1 Acidobacteriota bacterium
CCCGATTTCTTCAGCCCCGAGCCCGAAGTCTTCAGCCCGATTTCTTCAGCCCGATTTCTTCAGCCCGAAGTCTTCAGCCCTGGTTTTTCAAAAGGAGATTCAATGTCAGAAAATACTATCGAACCCATTGCCATCCTGTGGGATCTGGATGGAACTTTAATAGATTCAGCCACTTATCATTTTGAAGGCTGGCGAGATATGTTGGCAAGTCAGGGAGTAGCCTACACCTATGACGATTTCCTGGCTCATCTGGGGATCCGGAACGATCTCTTTTTAAAACAATATTTAGGGCCTGATCTCCCTGAAGCTGAGCTGACCCGGCTGGCGCTGGTCAAAGAGGAAGCATACCGTTCCAAAGTCCGCACCAACGGGTTAAACCTGCTTCCGGGTGCCGAAGCCTGGTTGCGTCGGGTTCGAGCCAATGGCTGGAAACAGGCGCTGGCCAGCTCCGCTCCGCGTCCAAACATTGATGTGGCGTTTGAAGTGATCGAATCTTTTGGTTTGCTCGATGCACACGTTTCTGCCGAAGAAGTCGCCCACGGAAAACCATTTCCGGATGTTTTTCTTGCGGCGGCCAAAAAACTGGAAGTCCCAATCCATCGGTGTATTGTGGTGGAAGATGCTCCGCTTGGAATTGAAGCCGCCCGCCGGGCTGGGATGAAAGTCATCGGCGTGCTGACAACCCACACGGAACTTGAAGCTGATCTGGTGGTCAATACACTGGAAGACCTCGACGACGAGTCATTCCTGGGGTTGCTCCAGGAATCTGAACTTTCGGTTCAAACTCGGGCTTAAAGCAGCCAATAGTTTTCCTCATCAAGATACAAAACCACGAGTTCGTTCCCAGGCTTTATTTCATAAGGTGTGCAAATCCTGGTTTCACATTTGACCAGGGGCCCGTCTGGGATGTTGAACTGAAAATATACACAATATTCATGATTGGGATTTATCAACCCAGGAAAACTCAAGATTGTAACCTGGTCAATTTCAACAAGGGTTATTTTTCCTTTTTCATTTAATGCCTTGAGGCGAGAAAGTTTGGGGCCAACAATTATCTCACTCAGATAACAGGCTAGAAAGCTTGTAAACAGGAAAACAAACACACTTTCACAAAGAAATGTGGCAACGATGACAACACTGGTGCTTATTCCAAGTGTGAGAAGAAATAAAGCGACGCTATCCTCCCTGATGTGTGTAGGATAGGAATCAACCCCCTCCAGAAATTTTTTCGATTGGTGGTTAAGCACAACTGGTTCTATCAACTGAAATTCAGCCCATTTTTGCCGCCTGAGGGCAACGGCTTCTTCAATCGGGTCAACCCGCGGCACCACATAGGGATTGAATTGTGGTTCCCGTTCAGAAAAAAGAAATTGTTTCCAGCGAGATGGCTTCTGTTCCATGGACGGCGTTACCGGTTTTCCAGGTGAAGTGCGTTTTGTGGTCTACCGAAAGTCTCAAGCCATTTTGAACCACGAAACACACAAAATACACGAAAAAAATCAGCCATCCGCCGGAAATTGCCAAAGCGGTGTCAAGCCACCGCACTCCAAATTGATACCAAAGCGGCGTCAAGCCGCCGCACTCCAAAGGGTTAGAGACTGATACAAATTTTCCCGAAATGCCCGCCGCGTTCCATCAACTGGAAGGCGTCAGGTGACTGGTCAAACGCGAACACATCACTCACGACTGGATGAATCTTGTGAAGCTCAATCGCCCGGTTCATATCGGCAAACATAGATCGCGAACCTACAAAAATCCCTTGCACCCGCGTACCATTCATCAAAATCGGAAGCGGGTTAAAATCTCCTGGCCCAGAAAGTACACCAATCAAACTCACCGTACCGCTCCGGCGGACGGCAATCACTGATTTGGAAAGGGTTCCGGCACCGCCGACTTCAACCACGTGATCAACTCCGATACCACCGGTTAATTCACGCACCCGTTTTTCCCAGTTCGGAGTGGTTTTATAGTTGATGCCATCTGAAGCGCCCAGTTCAATCGCCCGCTGCAATTTTTCATCGCTGCTCGACGTGGCAATCACTCTGGCGCCTGATTTCACCGCAAACTGAAGCGCAAAAATTGAAACGCCTCCCGTTCCCTGAACCAGCACCGTGTCTCCGGCTTTGATTTTTCCGAGTGTGACCAGCGCCTGCCAGGCAGTCAGTGCGGCACAGGGCAAGGTAGACGCTTCGACATCCGTCAAAAAGCTGGGGGTTGGAATCACGCCAAATTCTTCCAACACTGCAAATTCCCGCAGCATTCCATCTGCGGGAGAACCAAGCGTTGAGCGGGCGTCCACATCACTGAGTTCCCCGTTTTGCCAGCGCTGAAAAAAACAACTCATCACCCGGTCACCGGGCTTGACGCTTTTGACGCCTTCGCCAATTGCCACCACTTCACCGGCACCATCTGAACAAGGCACCAGCGGAAGCTTTTGTTTCGGGTTGTACCAGCCTTTGGAAACCATCAAATCCCGATAGTTGAGTGAAACGGCCCGAACTCGCACCAAAACCTGCCCAGGGCCGGGTTGTAACTCAGCCCGGTCGGCCAGTTTCAGGTTTTCAAGTCCAAAATTATCTCGAATTTCCCACGCTTTCATTGCTCCTCCTTCAGTATTTGGAGGGCGGCAGTCAGCCGCCGCTTTAAAATGCAACGGGTCACCGCTGCGCCTTAACTCTACCCTAAAACCATTTCATCGTGCATCTTCACACCGAAATTCGCATCTATGTGCCTGCCCCTCAGTTTCTTTCCGCAGAGTTCTTGCAAAGCTGAACCTGAACTATTAGAAAGCAGTTTGCTTTCATCTTTATTTTTCCGTGTGTCGAACCAAAAAGGAGCCAGTATGAAACCGTTGTGTCGCCGGGGTTTGCAAGTGACCGGCCAGTGGATGTTGTTGATTGTAATTGGAGTATGGTGTGTTGGTGTTCAGGACCCGGTGTGGGCCCAAAAAAAGCAAAAAGGAGGCCCTAAACCCAAACCGGCGGCTTCCAAGCCCACAACCTCTAAACCAGTCGCTTCCAAGCCGGTCACGCCTCAGCCACCCAAGGACATTAAACTCATGACCGATGCAGAAGCTGACAAGGAAATGGATCGGATTGATAAAGAAGCCGAAAAGAAGGTGAAACTGATCGAGGCGGATTATGACAGGCGGATTGCCAAAGCTGAAAAAATCCGCGATGAAGAAGCCCGCGAACAGGCAATTGCGGACCTTGAAGTTGAACAGGAAGACAAGATTAACCAGATTGAAGAAGATGCGGATATTCGAATTTTAGAAATTCGAACCCGTAAGCTCAACGCTGAGCAAAAAGCCCAGGTCTATAAAATCAAAGCTGACTATGATGCCAAAATCCAGACCCTCGAAGATGAATATGATGCGTTGATTCAGGAAGCCGAAGAGACCGAAGAGGAAGAAACGGTTGACGATAAAATCGCCCAGCTTGAGGAAGAACTCGAAGCCAAAATTGAAGACCTCGAAGATGAAATGGATCAAAAGATTGACGAATTCATTGAAAAAGCGTTGAAAACCAAATAGAACCAGCCAGTCGTCAGTCGTTCACCAGGTTGGTTTGGTGAAATCACATCACGGGTTGGCCCTTCTTTTTTTCGCAATCCTGCGTTCGAAATCAAAAAAGTTCAGAGTATCGGCTTGAGACGAGAAACAACAAAACCTCTCGCCAGAAGGCGGTATCCTGAACTTTTTTCATGTCTGAGGAACCTGATCGCATGTCAAAATTGTCATCCCAACCACTTCCCGAGCCCATCTGGATAGAAGCCGAAGGCGGGTACTGGCTTGCTTTGGACGGATCGAAACTGATGGCGCGCAACCCCAAAGGTCAGATTCTGCAATCGTTACCCAAACAGGTAAAAGACCTTCCGTTGACTGAGCAACTGCGCAACGTCGCAAGCTGGCTGGCACGCCACCAGGCAGAAGGCGTTGAACAACTCGAACAATGGATGCTGCGGTCGCTTCCGATTCCGACATCACTGGTAATCCACCTCTGGGACGATTCAGCCTGGAATCAGTCCTTTAAAAATACGGTGATTGTTCCGGTGGATGCCTCGTCCAGAGCTGAATTTGATCAGGCGGGATTACTTAAAGCCGTTGATCCAGTTCGTGGGCTCGGTGTGGTTGGGCTTGACGGAGAAACCCACTGGTTATTTCCAGAACAAATCATAATTCCACATCCGGTTCACCTGCTGGACCTCCAGGATTGGCGTGAATTGTGTGTTGAACTCGGCGAAAAACAGGCCCTTCAGCAGCTTTTTCGGGAAATCTGGATCAAACCAGATGTGGTACAACCAGATCCATTTCGGTTCCACGGATTTGCCAATGCTGAATTTGAACAGCTCAACCACGCCTTCTCCCGCTGTCGTTCGCTTGGAATTCGGATTCGCCAGGGATTTGCCAGCCAAACGGTGTGGGATCGCGGAACCCCGGTTGAGGTCAGGTTTTGGATTGGTGAAGGATACCCCGAAAACCCAACCTCCACTGGCTATCTGGGCTGGTGTGATAACCGGGGCCGGTTGATGCCGGTTACATCCGTCGGCTCAGTCGCTTTTTCCGAAGGCTGCCGCCTGGCTCAGACGATTGTTTCAACCGCCAAACAGGGTGTCCCCGAACCACCAGCCACTGCGCATTCAAAGCTGGATATTGCGTCGTCGGTTTCTTCGTCCGCCTGGTCTCCGCTCGCAACTGATGACATCCTGGCTGCTGGTGGAATTATACTTCAGAAAGCTGAACAATCGGGCATTGAAACCATTGACCTGGTTGCGGTTCGAACGTACCATCACCCGGCGATTGGCCAGCAAAGTGTGAGACGATTTTCAACCGAAAAATTGGGATTCGGGCTTGACCGCGAGATGGAGTTGCTCGGATTTCAGCGCACTGAAATCACACTTCTGAATGCCTGTCAAAACCAGCGGGCTCTTGGGTTTCCGGCCTGGGCGCTGGTATTTGTTCCTGATCAGGTCGAACTGGCTCTGAGTACCGCCAAAGAATTAAAAGCCCTTCGGAAAATCATCTCCGCGAAACCCAAAAATGCCAAAGATCGAATTGAGTTTCTGGCTCGCCCTCTGGTTTCGGCTGATCCGCGATTGCTCCCAACCTTTTATGAAGAAGCCGGGCGGATGTTTCTTGAGGCAGGCAATGAAGCCTTTGCGCTGCAATTGTTTAACAAAGCCCGTGAAGCCGAGCGGGTCTATGGGTTGAAGATTGACGAAACCCAGCGCCGGCAAGCCTATCTTGAATTTGCTGAAGCCGGCGTTTTATCACCCAAAGCCCTGACTGATTTTGGAAAAGACCTGCTGGCCAGCCCGGATGTCAAAGCCGCCTACGACTTTTTCCGCGACCTGTGCTACCGCCGAACCCTGGCCGGAGTCACCCCCTGGCCTGAAATGCCGAAAACACTCCGGGCACTGGCCAAAGCGGCAGGGCTTGATGCTGGCCAGGAAGAAGCCGAACTGGTCGAGTCCTTGCTTGAATTACCCGTCCTGCGAGTTGCCGTACCCGCTTTCTGGAAACAAATCCAGCCAACGCTGGTCAAACTGGCCAAACAATCGCCCCGCATTCGTGGCACGTTGCTGAATTTATTTCCACTTGGAGGCGAAACCAGCCCACCGCCCCGTTTGTTTGATACCGAGTGGCTCGAACTCCTGGACGCGTGTGGTGCATTAAAGGCATTAACCCTTCCAGATAAACAGGTTCCAACTGAAGCAAAACCCATTTCCGGGGCATATCCGTGGTTAAAAAAAATGGTCAGTCGGACCTCGCCAGGTAGTGGAGTTGACGTCCCTGAACCGCTTCTCAGGTTACTGGCGCAGATGGCAAGCCGTCTCAAATCAGAACAGGTGACCGTGTCATTTGAGACGATTGACGGCTCAAACCAGGCGTGGTGTTTTGCCAGTTTGATTGACGTGGTGCTCGAAGCTGGTATTAAAGTGGCCGATCCGTCCCCAGAACTAAAACTCAGCGTTGCCTTTTTGCGCGATTTTCCATTTCTGGTGGCGGACGAGCGATTCTTTCCACTCCTGGTCAAAGCACTCGACGACCCAATCCGGCAAAGTTCATTTGCACAAGCTGTAGCAGGCAAACCCGGCTTTGGAAAAGCCCGGAGAGCCTGGTATTTGAGCCAGATCAAAGATTTACAGGAATCCCCACTCAGTCGCTTTGAGGCAATACTGCTCCGCCTGCACGAGTCCATATCATCTGACACATATCAAGAGTTCCCCGAACTCATTCAGAAGCTAACCGCAATCAATGGCTCAGAAATGCTGGCCCAAACTTTCAGAAGTGGAATCTGGGATGAGTTCGGCTGGCCGGAACTCGAAGCTGTGATTGATGAAATGACCGCTGAGGGCAAACCATATCCTGCAATCAGCGGTTTTTTTCCTTATGCCATTGTAACTGATCGGGTGCGAGCCGTAGTGATCGGTCCAACAGGCCGAATACTCGACCATCAATTGCAACTTCCGGCTGGTGCCGAGCTGGCTGACCTGGCATTTGGGGATGGCCAGTTACTGGTGCTCTATCGTGAAAGAGTTGGGAGTGGCTGGAGATATTGGAGCGGATCCCTCTCAAATCGGGTTCAGGGGTATGCTTCAAACCGTGAGCTGGTCACCCGAGGTGCCTCTGTCAATCTTCCCAGCTTTGGGGTAACCACAGGCGGAAAAGCCAGCCGTGCGGGAGATACGGATCCCGATTTCCTCTATGGGGCGGGACGTATCTATTCAGATGGTACAACCGTCTGGAGAATTGAATACCACCCCGAAGAACAACGATACGGGCTCTGTGAAGTTGACCCGGTAACTGGGGAAAAGAGAAACTGGTCACTTCCGCAATTTTTTGATGAATTTCAGCAAGCAGGGAGAGTTCTTGATATTGAGTTTTCTCAACTTCTTCCACTGCCCGCAGGGCTGGAATCAAATCCTCTTGGAACCAAGAACGGGCTGATTGGGTCGCGCACCCGATACCTTGCCAGCGACCATCAGAAGATAATCCGATTGGTCGAAATTCAAGGCGTGGATGGTCGAAGCTGGACCGGCAAATCAGCATTCCGCAATCCAGTTATCAGTTTGTTAAAATTTCCAGGAATCGAAAAACCACAACCAGTTTGTTTTGACCGTCGAGCACTGGCTTTCTGGGACGAAACAAACTTAATTCCCTCGTTCCCCATCCCCGTGAATGGATTCCGCTCTGCCTATGCCAAAGGAATGGCCTGGGTATTTCCTCCCATCTGGCTGCATTGCCTGAAAGTCCGCGACGAAGCCGGTTCACAATTCCTCCGCCAGTTTCCAGTTGAAACCGCCGATCAGCTTTTGCGAACCGCCCTTTCTGAACTCAACGACTGGAAAGCCCAGACTGGACCGGTTCTTCCACTCGGCGACATCACTTTGGACACTATTCCCGAACTTGCCAGGGATTTCCCGCACACGTGGCTCACACTTGAAGCACTGGTCCCCGAGGGAATGCACCAGCGGTTGAAAATTGGAATGCACCGGCTGGTGGTTGAGGCGTCACGCGCGGTTTCCCGGCTCGCCCGGCTGGTTGGTCCGGCGTATTTTCACAAGGTCTCAGCACCGCAACCGGCACCCGCCGTTGAGTTTCCTCCACGATATAATTTTGAACGGGCGTTTAAGCAAATCATTCCACACAACTATGCCTGGCGATTTTGCCGCGATCTCAATCAGGAACTGGTGACAATTCACGCCTACCTGGCGGGTCTGGAATCGGCTGACGTCCTGCAACCGAAGCTCCCACAAGGCTATAACGGAACCGGAATTGGCTGGATTGACCTGATTGGAAACCTGGGGATGGTAGGCTTTTTGGTCGCGACAGCCTATCAATCCCCTGAAGAAAAGGTTGACTATTACCAGTACCGCGAAACCCGGCTGAAATTCCTTGAAGCCTGGTCAGATACCATTTTTGCCAGTGAACCTGACACAATCCGCGTTCTGTATGGCCGCATCACGGTTCCAGAAGCAACGGCAGCCGAGTGGCAAAAACTGGATCAGGCCACGCTGATTGAACACGAAGGCAACCGCTATTTCGTCAGAACCTATCATGAGTATTACATTGAACATTCCGGGATTTCCTACACCGCGATTGAATATGCCCCCGATGGAAACTTTAAAGAATTGCCGGGAACTTCGGTTGTGAACGCCCGGCGCAATGGTGGCTGGCTTGGCCGCGACAATATCCGAAAGCTGGTCAATCTGGTCAAAACCCGTGGCCCGGTTGCCTGGGATCCAAAAATTGCCGACGTCCTTTCACGTGGCACGGGCTTGAGCCGGAATGCCGCCGCTGTACTCTGGCTGGGGTTCCCAGGCTTTGAAGGGCACGACGAATCACGCTTTTTTCCGGCATCGCTTCGTGAACAGCTTGGAATGAAAGTCCTTGATGTCAATTCAGCACGAATTGAACTGGAAAAAATGTGCCCGGTGCCCATCCGGCTGCCGTTGTGGTCTGACGTACTGCCCGATGAGATTGAAACACTGTGGACGCCGCTCGGAACTGGCGAAACAGATCCACATTCGGTGGTTCAGCGCCTGATTGCCGCCTGGAATCGGCATGTCGGCAAACAAATCGAAATCCCGGCTGAACTGGTGGCGACCATTACAAAAGAAAAGTATTACACCGACATCAAGGCAGTCGAACTCCTGACCATGCTGGCCAATCCAGCCCAATCCGAATGGTTGCACGACGACCAGGAATGGCGG
>DAOQNB010000177.1:0-8679 GCA_035335845.1 Acidobacteriota bacterium
AGGGTTCAGGGTTCAGGGTTCAGGGTTTCGAAAATTTAGTCCTTTTGGTCCTTGATGTCCTTGATGTCCTTTGATCTAACCCGGTTCCCATCTGGCGTCAACCAACTTTCTGAAACAGCCCGCACACGGCACCTGCCGGGTCGCGGATGACACAATATTTCCCGTGTTCGCCGGCTGACTTCGGGGCGACGAGAACGGCACCGCCGAGTTCAACACAGCGGGCGATGCTCTGTTCGAGATCGGCCACCGTGATGTAAATCAGCCATTGCGCGGGCAATCCAACGTTGGTGCCGCGTGCGTGGCAAACACCTGCAACCGGGGCACTTCCCGGCGGATGCATGCAATAGTCGTTATAGTCACCCATGCTGATGTCACTGGTTTCCCAGCCGACAACTGATTTATAAAAATCACGGACACCGTCGGCATCCTCAATGGTCAGGTCAATCCATCCAATTTTACCGAGTTCAATCTGTGGAGTTTCGCTCATACGTGAGTTCCTTTCTGTGTTGGTTAAAGAGTTCCTTTGAGATATTGCTGCCGCCGATCTTCGGGGAAGCGCTCGATGGCATACCGAAGCATCGTACGTGGCATAACGCAGTAATGTTTTTGAAGGAACCCTTCCAAAATTGCAAGGTCTCGCTTGCCCATTTCGCGAAGCATCCAGCCCACAGCCTTGTGGATGAGGTCTTCGCGATCAGAAAGGAGTTGCGCGGCAATCGTGAGCGTGTCGTCAAAGTGATTGCGCCGGATGAAGTAAAACGTGGCAATCATGGCAATGCGCCGTTCCCAAAGGCTTTCCGACACCGCCAGTTCAGTCAGGCGCGAACGGTCAGTTTGTTCAAACAGCCAGCCTCCGACGATGGATGTAGCCGAAGCATCCACCAGATCCCAGTTATTGATCCGGCTGGTATTTTGCAGGTAGGTGTCATAGATCGTTTTCTTCGTCTGAGCATCGCCTTTTTCAAACTGACGCACCCAGATGAGCAAGGCGAGCATACGCTCTTCGTGAATTTCAGAAGCCAGAAGTTTCAAGGTGTCATCCATGGAAAGCGTCTGGAATTCACGCACGACCTGACGCAAAAAAGGCGTGGTGAGTCCCAAAAACAGGTCTCCGGCACCGTATTGGCCGGGGCCGGTTTTGAAAAACCGCTGCAAAATTTTGGCTTTCTCAGGGTTGGCAGCTTCCCTGAGCCTGAGGTGAATGGCGTCGAGCAAGATTTTTGGAACTCCGTTGGGATGTGACGGTTAGCCTGGACGGCGGAAGGTGCGCCAAACAATACTGAAGTGACCGGTATGGTGCAAGTCATACCCTTGCTGAAGACTTGCTTTCTTTCACTGGATTGCCTGACGAGCCAATGTATAGGATTCTTTCAACTCAACAATTTCCCAAAAACATATATTCCGCCGTGTCTGGTCAGGTTAGAATTTCCCAAACCCTGAACCCCATATGTGCCAAGATAGGAAAATATAGCCTGCGGGTTGCAGTCATTTTACGACGCCCCTGCTGGGCTTAAACCTCGATCTGGCCGTGACCGTGGGCTTCGCACCACGGCTATTACACGACGACCCTGGGCCTAAAACCCTTATCTCGATGCTTAAAACCCTGAACCCTGAACCCTCTAAACCCTGAATTTTCCTATGCAGCACAACACGACTCGCTCTTATTTTGCCTTAATTGGAACTGGTGTTTTCTTTCTGACCAGCGGATGGCTGCTCGGTACCTGGATGCACGGTGTCGAAGCCCGCAGCCTCGCTCCAAAAGCCGTTTTGGCTCAGGATGCCCGGTTTGATACCTGGCTTCGCGACCTGAAAGCGCCGGAACGCGAAACCCGTCGCCGGGCCGTCGAAGAACTCGGACGTTCGGGCGATGAGCGGGCCGTGGCGCCACTGGTTGAGGTACTTCGCAAAGACGCTGATTTCCTGGTGCGCTCGGCAGCGGCGGAAAGTCTTGGGGCGCTCCGCAGTAAAGCTGCCGTTCAGCCGCTCCTGGAAGCCATGTCGAGCCAGCAGAGCGAGGTTCGCGGGGCGGCGGCCCTGGCGCTTGGCCGACTTGGTGACCAGCAAGCTGTCGTGCATTTGCAAGCGGCGCTCCGGGACGCTGAACCGTTTGTGCGTGCCAGTGCCCTCAAGTCGCTCGGAAGACTTGGGGCCGCCAGCAGCGTGAGTGCCATCGCTGCGGCGCTCCAGGATGCTGAACCCGAAGTCCGAACCAGCGCCGCCGAAGCGCTTGGGTTTATTGGGAATGCCTCGGTGGTGGAACCGCTGCTCAAAGCCATGACGGATCCAAGCCCCTATGTCCGCAGCCGGGCGGCGCTGGCAATTGGAAAAATCGGCGATGCCCGTGCGATTGAACCGCTTATCGAAGCCTTGAAAGACAGTGACCGGATTGTGCGCTCAACTGCCGCCGAAGCTCTGGCCGGGTTTAAAGACCGCCGGGCAGTTCGTCCACTGGTTGAATTGCTCTATGACCGTGATGTGTTTGTGCGAACCAATGCCGCGTTTGCGCTTGGGAAGATTGGCGACGAAGCCGCTGTTGAAAACCTGACGGAACTGCTCCGCGATGAAGACGTCCGGGTGCGTACCCGTGCCCTCGATGCCATCGGAAGCATTGCGGCGCCACGCAGCCTGGATGTTGTGCTCGAAATGCTCAAAGACAATGACAAAGTGGTGCGGGGAACGGCAATTCAGGCGCTGGGGAGCTATTCAGATTCCCGTTCAACCGATGCGTTGCTGCAATCACTTTCTGAAAGCGATGCCGGGTTGCGCCGTCGGGCCATTGACGGGCTTGGGAAAGTCGGTGATGCCAGAGCGTTGCCGGCGCTCCAAACGGCGTTGAGCGATCAGAACGCCAGTGTGCGAGCCGGTGCGGTGCTGGCCTTTGGGAAAATCGGTCGGGAACAGGCGATTCCAAGTTTGCTCACTGCGTTACAGGAAACTGATGTCCAGGTCCGCAATGCGGCGGCCTTTGCCTTAGGGCAGATTCGAACCCCCGAAGCGCTCAAAGGTGTGTTGACCCTGGTTGGAAAAAGCGATGCCGGTCAACTGGCTCAAAACCGGGCCACATTTGATGCCTTCTTGAAAGCTTATGGTGAAAGTGCCAAAGATGTTGAATCGCACACCAAAGCTGCGGACCCGGTACTGCGGCGCGGGGCCCTGGTCGCGCTTGATACGTTGCTGAATGCGCCTGAAGCAACCGCCGCACTCCAGGCGGCGTTGAAAGATTCGGCTAAAGACATTCGTCTGCTGGCAATTGACGGACTCCTTCGGCGCAAAGTTCAGGCCAGCGGAGACACCCTGCTTGCGCTTCTGACCAGTGAGAAAGAAGCCGATGTTCGCAGTCAGGTGGCAATTGCTCTGGGTGAACTGGCCAATCGAGACAATCCACGATTGCCAGAGACCCTTCGGCGAGCACATCGAACGGATGCCAGCCCCGACGTGCGTGAAAAAGCCGGTCTGGCGCTGGACCAGCTTGGCATTGCCCGGCTGGATGTGCCAGGGGTTGGAAAAGAACCAAAAGTTGCGGCGGCAATGCCTCCGGTAACGGTTTCAGGTGAATCTACGTTGACGCCGTCGCGGCCACAACCGCCCAAACCGCAGCCGCCCAAAGTTGAGCCACAGCCAGCTCCTGACTCGAAAACTGAACCCGCCGAGCCAACAACTGACATTGCAAGTTCAACCACGCCGACCACAAATCCGGTGACCAAATCACCCAAAACCGGCACCGCCACCTTGCCGCCAGCCGTGGCAAGTTCAAAACAACCAGGGAAGGGAACGCCGTCAGCGACCAAACCAGCTTCGTCTGGAAAAGAAACCACACCGAAAATCGGATCCAAACCGGCCACCAAGCCTGCTGATGAGCCGCTGATGGCGCGGGCTGAACCGCCAAAACCAGCCCCAACCCGTCCAGCGACCAAATCAACGACTGCTTCACCTGGAACCAACCTGGCAGCCAAACCACTTCCGCCGCCACCCGTTGCCTCAACGGCAGCCACCCGAGCGGCGGTGATTGCTGCCAATGAAGCCGCCATTCTGGATGTTATGCGAATGTTGCTTGAAGCCGAAGAAACCTATCAGGCGGGTGCTGGCGAAGGTGAATTTGGTGGTGTGCTTGATCTGGTAGCCGAAAATCTGATTCACGAAGAGTTTGCCTCAGGCGAAGTCAGTGGCTATCGGTTTTCGCTCTACGTGAGTCAGGCCACTGACCACACCAAAGCAAGTTTCTTTGTCCTGGCAACGCCGGTTGGGTTTGAAGAAACCGGACGCCGGTCATTTTTTATGGATGCCTCCGGGATGACCCGCACCCGCGACACCCGCAATGGTGTCCGATTGGAAGAAATCTTCGGCACCTGGCCGCAAACGGCATTGAGGTAGGTGGAGCTGAAAGACAGCGGGCTGAAGAATCTGGGCTGAAGACTCGCAAGCTCAGGGCTGAAGAAATCGGGCGGAAGAATCTGGGCTGAAGCCATCACTGGAGGCCGATTCTTCCGCTTTTGTTCCTGTCTTTTATGTCCTTTCAATTCCAGAGCTTTCCAACCTGGGGACAAACAGATCGGGTGAAACGCCAAAAAACTCACCCAGCGTTCTGGCCTGGGCTTTACTCGGGGAACGCTTGCCGTTGATGATTTCAGATGTCACGCCGCGTGACCCTAGCACGGGCAGTAAGTCACGTTGTCGCAACTGGCGGTCACGCATCAGGAATTGAATGATTTCATGAACTTCAGCTTTCGGAATCGGATGTTTTTGTTGTTCATACACCTCGATAAGCAGCGTCATCAATCGGAACAATTGGGTTTCCTCAAGTGACAACGCTTCATCACCTTGACGGAGCGCCTTATCCATCAGCTTTTCAAGTTCCGCCAGCATCCGCTCATATTCGCCATCGTTTTGAATCGCTACTGGGAGAGTTTGGGCCAACAGTTCTCCATATCGGGTTGGGTTCATTGTCATTTCAACCGGTTCAGTCATTCGAAATCTTCCACACACCAAAATTCTTCGGTAACCCATTATTTCACAACCGGCATTTTCTCGGTTTTGCCCATTCCCCAATCTTTGAACTCATTAAATGCCTGCTGGCTTGGCCAGCATTCCGGTTCGACATCATTTCCAATTTTTTCAAGCAGGGCTTTAAGGGATTCACGGTCATGTGCCCAAAAGGCAAATTTCGCAATGGTGTGCAATGCATCAATATTGCGACCATAAAGTTCCTCGGTTGCAAGGTAACCATCACGCATCAACAACCAGGAAATGTTAGTTTCGTTGAAGAAGTCTGCATTTTTGTAATATTTGGACTGATTCACCGCAATGCGGTAATAAAGTGATGCGCCTTCTTTGCCGCCGACTTTGAGGCGGGTTTCTTCGGCAAATGCTTCCCAATCACCTTCCTCCCCATACCAGCGCGGGAGCAGGTAATAGGCTTTAGCGGTATAGTAACCATAAAACTTTGGTTCAAAGGCGGTTGCTTCGGTAAATAGCTGGTCATATCGTGCGGAATCCCATCCTTGCCCAAGTGCCACTGTTTGCATGGTGTAGTACCACATTGGGCATTTCGTTGGGAGCGCTTTGGCTTTCAGCAGCACTTGTTCGGCAAGGTCGAGTCGTTCATAGAACATTTTCCACTGGGCATCGCTGACGTGAGGAGCTGTTTCAATTCCACGGCCAAACCAGGCATACCCAGTCAGTGCATCGGCATAGAGCACCTGCGCCGTGATCGAGTTGGGAGATTGTTTTGCCCATCCTTCTACTTTTTTGAGGTATGTTTGCCAGTCCGTTTCGGTCGGTTCCTCACCATCAGGAATATCCAGTGGGGAATCAAGTACAAAATACAGTCGAAAGATTTTCCAACCACCGCCAGCGGTGAACCTGGCTTTGGATTTACGCAACTCGCCAGCAAGCTGGTCAAGCTCGGCAAATTTATTCTGCTTGAGCAGGTCAGTTACCTGTGTTCTGAAATCCGAAAATTCCTTGTGTTGTTGTTGAATGGCAGGAGTTGGAACGATATCAGACGGCGGTCTTGGTTTCCGCATCTGAGGTTGTTTGGATTTGGCTGGTTTCTGGGATTCATATGCGTGCTGGATGATTTCTGGAAGGACTTGTTGCACCACCACTCCGACGATGACGACAAACAGGGCCACGCACAAAACGATCAAAACCGCGAGACGGCCTTGGGATTGGGATTTCATACCTTTCTCCTTGAAAAAGAAAGAGTTACCATCTTTGCAGACGTGATCTGCACAGTGGCAAGTATTTAGTCGCTTAAGTTGAATGTGATCCTGCTCAGTGTAGCGCAGTCAAATGTTGGATTCCAGAACGAAAAACAGTTTTGAATCAAACCAGCATTGATTTCATACTTGCTTGACGACGACACCTGGTGATCAGGCAAATTCGACTTTGCGAATGGTGCAGAACAGACAATAATGGCGCTTCCTGAATTTCATCCAGAAAAAGGTAGGCTGCACCATATGCGGAAAGATGCAATTGAATTCTTTACCTCCCGATATCACATCACCCACGATGATTTGAACAAACTCCTGGCTGAAGCGCTCGGCAAGGGTGGAGACTACGCGGACCTGTATTTTGAATACCGTCAAAGCAACAGTGTGTCGCTCGAAGAGCAAATCGTCAAAACCGCCAACCAGTCCATTTCGCAAGGCGTTGGCGTGCGGGTCAACGTCGGTGAAAAAACCGGCTATGCCTACACCGATGAAATCAGCGTCGAGAGCATCCGGCGGGCGGCCCAAACGGCGGCCTGCATTGCCAAAGAAACGGCGACCAGCGCCAGCGTCAACGTGTCGGCACGTCCCAATGCCCACGATTTATATGCGATTCCGGTTGCCATCAGTGAACTTCCGGTCGAACACAAGATCGAAATGATCAAGCAGATTGACCAGAAAGCCCGCGCCTATGATCGGCGCATCCGCGAAGTCCAGATTGGATTTGCCGATGAATACAAAGTCGTGATGATTGCCACCAGTGACGGTGTTCTGGCCGGAGACATCCAGCCGCTGGCACGTGTCGGGGTCAATTGCATTGCCGATGCTGATGGCAACCGCCAGTCAGGTCGGTCCGGCGGCGGCGGACGCCACGCAATGGAGTTTTTTGAAACCACCCTGAATCCAGATGTTCTGGCAACGGAAGCGGCACGTCAGGCGATTTTGCAGCTTGATGCCGTGGACGCTCCGGCGGGGACGATGGAAGTGGTGCTTGGACCCGGCTGGCCAGGGATTTTGCTCCACGAAGCCATCGGACACGGTCTCGAAGCCGATTTTAACCGCAAGGAAACTTCCGCATTTTCAAACATGATTGGCAAACGGGTGGCCTCGGATCTCTGCACGGTGATTGATGATGGGACAATTCCCGGACGACGTGGCTCGCTCAACATTGATGATGAAGGAATGCCGACCTCACACACGGTTTTGATTGAAAAGGGAATTTTGCGCGGCTACATCAACGACGCGCTCAACGCCCGGCTGATGGGCGTCGAACGAACCGGAAATGGACGGCGCGAGAGTTACCACCATATCCCCATGCCTCGGATGACAAACACCTTCATGCTTGGTGGCGAAGACCATCCGGAAGACATCATCCGGAGCGTGAAAAAAGGTCTTTATGCCGTGCAGTTTGGCGGTGGTCAGGTAGACATCACCAGCGGCAAATTTGTCTTTTCGGCCAGCGAAGCCTACCTGATTGAAGATGGCAAAGTAACGGCCCCGGTCAAGGGCGCCACCCTGATTGGCAATGGTCCGGATGTCCTGACAAAAGTCACCGCCGTTGGCAACGATATGTCACTCGATACCGGCGTCGGCACCTGTGGCAAGGACGGCCAGAGCGTCCCGGTCGGAGTTGGCCTCCCCACCATCAAAATCTCAGAAATCACCGTTGGCGGCACCCGGAGCTGAAAAACATCGGGCTGAAGAAGGCGGGCTGAAGACATTGGGCTGAAGAAGACGGGCTGAGGGTATGAAACCCATTTTCTTCAGCTCCGAGCTTGCGAGTCTTCAGCCCCAAGCCCTGAGCCCAAGGATTTTGCAGCCCCAAGCCCTGAGCCCGTTTTCTTCAGCCCCAAGCCCAAGGATTTTGCAGCCCGATTTTTGGAACTCCCCCCTACTGTCAAAGCGTTTCGCAACCGAACACTCCTGAGTTCTTCCAAAAAATCACACAACATTGAGATTCCGGTTTCGTGAGGCAGAAAAAATTTATGACAGATACTCCGCAGGTCCCTTCCTATGGTGTGCCTGGCGATCCAGGCCCAAAAGTAAGTTATCCGGCTGCAGAACCGCCTAAAATGACGACCTGGCAGCGGATGGCGAACATTTTTCTTTCACCGGGTGAAGTCTTTGAGGACATCAACCGCAAACCTGATTTCATCCTGCCGCTGATTTTGACCACGGTTCTCTCGCTTGGCTTCTATCTGATTGTCAACTGGCAGCTCAAGCTTGATCCACGCGAGACTGCCAAAGCCGCTATTGAAAAGCAGCTTGAGCAACAGGGAAAGCGAATGCGCGATTTGAGCGAAAAAGAACGCGAAGCGTATGAACAGGGAATTGAAGTTAGCGTCAAAATCCAGAAATATGCGTTTATTCTGGTTTTGATCATTGTGCCGCTGGCAATTACTTTCTTTTCTGGGATTTATTACATTGGTTCTTTGCTGATACGCGGGCAGACTTCGTTTGTAAAGGTTTT
>DAOQNB010000178.1:0-8662 GCA_035335845.1 Acidobacteriota bacterium
TACACTGCAACATCCGGGTTTTATCTACTGACTGATGGACTACTGACGACTGACTCATCAACAACTGACAACTGACTCATCAACAACTGACAACTGACTCATCAACAACTGACTAAAGTGTCTTTACCTCGCGAACGACTTGCCAGATGCTGTGGCTGCGTTTGATCCAGTACCGCATCAGATCAATGCGATAAGCAAAATCCTCGTTGCCTTCCTTGATGAGGATTTCACTGCGGAATAATTCTTCGAGCGTGAGGCGGATGGTATTTTCTGAAAGCGTGACCGGATAGTCATTTCGGACAATGACTCGGGCAAGCCTGGCAGCCGTGGCAAATTGAGAATCATCTGAAATTACTTCAGCCAGCAGGGAAAGCACAAGCTTTTCATCGTCACTGAGGCCTTCCCAGAAGTAAATCATTTGCGGAAGCGGGTTATCAACAATTTCCCCAATGATATGTTTGAGATCAGAGCGCACAATAAAGTGGCGTTTGTGCTCATTTAAGTAGTCAATCACATTTTGGCAGATGACCTGAGTATAGAACGGTTGACCGGCAGTCAGGCGATAAATTCGCTCGACGACCCCACGTCCATACACCACCTGGTCGCGAACTGGCTCTGTCGTCAACCGGAACGTATCGCGCTGGCTCAGGTATCCGACTTTGCGGAAGAGCGACCGTCGTAACATTTCACGCCAGTAGCGCCGGTCCCGCTGTTCGATTTTCTTCGACCCGGTAAAAATGAACGAAAGTTGATCGTGGCTATCAATCAGACCAGCCAGAAAGGCAAAAATTTCACGGTTGAGTTTCTTATTGTCAACTTTGGTTTCGAGCAATTCATATTCATCCACCAGCAGGATCAATCGTCGGTCACCAATCATGCGCAACACTTCATTGATGAATTCCCGAAACAAATCAAACGGATTGGTGCCAACCTGGGTAAATGGATACCGCTTGGAGTCATAGCGAGGTGTCCCGGATTGGGAATGAAAGGGGAATTCAAGGGTGCTTTCCGGTCCCAGGTAGCGATGAACTGATTCCGCAATCAGGCGGGCCATGCGCTGAAAAAACTCACCGTCGCTTTCGATGATCATTTCCTGCATATCAATAAACACTGGCACAAACCGCGTTCCCAACCGGCCATTCTGGATTTGATACAAAATCGAGCTTTTTCCGGTCCGGCGTTCGCCACAAAACACAATCACCAGTCCCTGGGCGGCTCCTTCCAGTTTTTTGCGGACATAATTGAAATCATCTTCGCGTCCAAAAAACATTTGCGGCTGGCGAATCGGATTTCCCACAATGTATGGGTTGGGCTCGATGGCGCGGAATGTTTTGAGATGTGGAGGGAGGATATATTCACGGCGCTGGTGGCGTCGAATCAGAAAGACGCCCGTTCCCCCGCTGGCCAGCAAGGTAACCCCTAAGGCGAGAAACCAGGGTTTGGTATAGATTGGACGATCAATGCGTACGGTCAACTGGGTTGGCAGGGCATTCCAGCCATAGAGATCCCGATTTAAGGCCCGAACTTCAAAGGTATATTCCCCTGGCGGCAAATCCATCACTGGTGACTCAGTTTTATTTGGCCGATCCGCATCAATCAGTTTCCATTCATCATTTCCGGTCTTATCGCCAACCAGCCGATAGAGATATGCCACGTCACTCATCATGCTGATGCCAACATATTGAAATTTAAGCCGGTGCTGACCCGAACTCACATACACTGGCGAGGGCTGGTTGATTTCAGCACCATCCACTTCAAGTTTAATATCAATCGGAGGTGATAGCCGGTTGGGGACGTGACGAGTTACTCCCTGGTCTGTGGCAAACCAGACAATACCCGCTTCATCCTGAGTAATCGTGCGAATCTGGGTGCCAGTCAGATCATAATCGTCGCGTTTGTAGGTTTTGGTCAGTCCAGGGATTTGCGGCAGGAACTTGCGAATATTTCCATCTCCGAGCCCAACCCACAAAAATCCATCCCGATCCAAAAACAAACATCGAACATCTGCGCCTTTGGTGGCACCACTGATCGGTTCCAGGTCAAAGCGATTGCCGTCATAACTTTCAACGCTATGTCCAGTGGCAAACCAGAACTGACCTTTGGTGGGTTGCTCCAAAATCCAGCGTACATCGAGACTCTTCAGGCCCTGGTCGGTGCCAATGACGACCAGTTCAGCTTTGGTCGGATCGTACCGATACACCCCCCGATCTGTCGCAATCCACAGCAATCCAGACGAGGCCTGGGTCAGAAATCGGACTTTCCCATCAATTCGGACCGGTTCACCTTCCGGTTTGAGCGTCGTTGGGTTGATTGGAATCACCGCATTGGTAGTGGCAACCCACACCAGTGGTCGCTTGGTGTCAATCACAATGTCTTGCAGCTCAAGTTTGGGGAAGACCGTCGCTTCAGTTTTGAGAAGATTGACCCCATCCCACCGAAATAATTCGGTGGAAGCTGCAATCCAGAGTGCCCCATCCGGCGCCACCATCAGGCTGCGAACCATGATATCGGGCGGTAACTGGCTGAGCGGACGAAACTGGACCCCGTCAAATTCGGAAACGCCGCGCGAGGTTCCAACCCAGAGGTGTTTGCGGGCGATATCTGGGGCAATGGCATACACATCACTGTCCGTTAGACCACGACTGGTGTCAAACCCAACAAAACTAAAGACATCGTGATAAATTGCCCCTTCATTGGTACCAAACCATAAGCTGCCTTCCCGGTCCACCGCCAGGGTCAAAACCTGATCCGTCGCAAGCAGTTCGGCTGCTTCTCGCCGGAGCGGGTCATAGACGACGACGCCTTTTCCAGTTGGTACACACCAGATGTTTCCCAGGGCATCAGCCACACATCGGGTCAGGGGGACATTGACGGCACCCGGTTCAGCTTTAAAAACAAGATCCCCAATCAGGGAGTACAGCCCCGTGGCCGTCGTCATCCACAGCGTTTGCGAGTTGTCCTCACTCAAGCCAAAAATTTCACCAACCGGGCTCTCAGATGGATTCTGGAACGGCATTTGAGACCATTGGCCATTAAAACGGAACAAGCCCCGATCAGTCGCTGCCAGAAGCTGGCCCCCAACCCTGGATTCAATGAGTGCATTGATCCGTCCATCCGTGAGACCCTGATCTTTTCCCCACAGTGTGACCGATTGATCAGCCAGCCGTGCCACACCGCGTTTGGTCGCAAACCACATGACGCCAGAGCGGTCCTGGAGCATGGCGATGACTTCCAGTGACGACAAAATAGACTGTGGTAGCACCCGTTCGAGTGGTTGTTTGGGGGCTGATTGCAGGTACACGCCTTCGTTGGTGGCAAACCACAATCCGCCATTTCGGTCGCGCAGGATGCCGTTAACCTGCAATGTACCGATCAGGTGCCACGGGACGTCTGTGCGCTCCGAAGATTCATAATTCTGACCATTGTAGCGACAAACACCATGCGTGGTACCAAACCAGATGCTTGAATCCCGGTCTGGATAAATACACAAGACCTGATTGGCTGGGAGTTTGGGAACGGTAAAAGATCGGTTTTTTTGCTTATTGCCAAGTGGAATGGTTGATACCCGGGCCAGCAACACTGACTGTTCGGTTGTTGAGCCCGAGGTAATTGAAATGCCATCCAGATCACGGGTTTCATACCCGGTGACTGACACCCGCATCTCATAGAATCCATTGACCAGCCGTCCAAAAAAATATTCCCCGTTCCCAACGTCAAAGGCCCGTCGCGTGGTTTCGTCATTTGGACTGCGGATTGTAATCACCCCGCCGGCCAGCCGGTCGTTGGTTTGCTGATCATAGAGCGTAATGCGCAGAGAGGTCGGCAGGAGTTGCCGTGGAGGCAGAATGATGGTGGTTTCTTCAGGTTTGGGCAATGTAATTTGTTGCTGGACAGGGCGATAGCCTCCTGCCCGGATCGCCAGCATGTAATTGCCCGTCCGTGGCGCCGCAATTGAGAATTTCCCATCAGGTTGTGAAAGCGCCAGTTGTTTGAAATTTGCAGGCCCGGTCAGCGTCAACTGTGCTCCGGCAATCGGACGATTGACTTCATCTGTCAAAATGCCCTGGATCGTGATGGTTCCAGGTTGTTGAAAGACAAAAAATGCCGGGTGGGAAAAAACGAACGGGGCCGATCCAGACACGGTGCTGGTCAAGGCCATCAGGGCACAACTCATAAGCCCAAGGAGCAGAGTTTTTAATCTGAACCCCTGACAAGATGACAGAATGATCAAATGCCAATCGGGCGCGAAGAAATTTTTCATCCCTGATCCCTTATCTGTTGATTTCAGCCCCCAGCCCTAAAAACCAGGTTGAAAACCAGGGCTGGGGCTGAAACCCAGGGCTGAGGGCTTGGGGCTGAAGACTCGCAAGCTCGGGGCGGAAGAAAACGGGTTTCATACCCTGAGCCCGCTTTCTTCAGCCCGACGCCTTCAGCCCTCAGCCCCAAGCCCTCAGCCCCAAGCCCTCAGCCCAATGTCTTCAGCCCGAGGGTTTCAATAGGCATTATCCCCGCGCAGCACGACCGGGATGGTCAGGAGTAGAATTTTGAGTTCCAACCAGATTGACCAGTTTTCGATGTAGTACAGATCAAGTTGCACCATCTGCTCAAAATTCAAACGGTTCCGGCCTGAAACCTGCCAGAGTCCCGTGATGCCCGGTTTGATGTTAAACCGGGAGCGGTGCCACTCTTCATACATTTCGACTTCATAGGGGATTGGCGGTCGTGGACCGACCAGACTCATTTCACCAATCAGGACATTGAGCAGATTGGGCAATTCATCAACGCTATAGCGTCGGATCCATTCGCCAATCTGAGTCAATCGGGGGTCATTGGCAATTTTACCGAAGATAGGCTGCTCGTCATCGCCTTGATTGGCGGACTGAGCATTGGTGATGTTTTGGCGCATGACTTCGCGGTGAATTGAATCATCGGCATCAACGCGCATGGATCGGAATTTGTACATCTGGAAAACACGTCCATCCATGCCGACGCGCTCCTGTTTATAGAGGGCGGGTCCAGGAGATTCGCGTTTAATTAGAAAAGCAATCACCGCCCAGAACGGAGACAGGAGAATGATGCCGACACTGGCGCCAACAATGTCAATTGTGCGTTTGAGGATTCGATTGGGGCCCGCCAGTGGGTCTTCAAAGAGTTTGATCATCGGCAGTGAGCCAATTTGATCAATTTCCGTCTTGCGCGGCAGGCAATTGAATAAATTTGGCACCACCCGAAAGGTCAAATGGTGTTTGCGTCCCACACGCATCATGGACTGGAAAATATCGCGGGAAGGGAGAGTTGAGTCGGTAATCAGGATTTCAGTCACTCCGGATTGCTTGGCCAGCGCTGGCAGATCATCAAACTGACCCAAAATCGGCACTCCCTGAACTTCACCCTTTTCTAATTCTTCCGGTGTCGAACTGCTTGTGGCCAGAGCCCCAACAACATAGTACCCCAGCCGGGGTTCCTCGGAAATTTCAGCAATGCATACCTGTGAACTCTGCCCCGTCCCCACCACCAGCGTGGGAATCAGGTTCAATGACCGGTGACGAAGGATATTTTGCAGGCTTCGCAGGAGGATCCGCACCAGCGCATAGCCACCAAGCGCCAGGGCCCAGTCATAGACAAACACCAACCGGGAATAGGAAAACGTCTGAAAGGCAAACCCGCCACGGAAGAAAAACACGATCACCACCACAAACAGGGAACTCATCGTGACGGCTTTGACCAGATGGGTGGCATCTTCAAAAAAGGCATATTCGCCGCGCAGTTGATAGAGTCCGTAATAGCGCAAGGTCAAAATGCGAACCACTGGAATGAAGGCCAGCAGTGCAAAATATGGACGAAACCCCCAGGTAATATCCGTCGGCAACCAGGCACCGAGCGGACGATAAAAAACCGCTTCATTGTGCCGCAGATAAAACGCCACCAGAAACGAAGCCGTGGCCACGATCAAATCACATAAAACCAGCGCCACCGTGGCAGTGCGCAGGATATAGGCGTCAGATGGGACCACGCGTGGAAAAGACAACACTTGTGTTTGAGGGAGTGCGGAGGAAGACCCCGGACCTTTGGATGACATATGGAGAATGAAGGATCGAAATGAAGAATGAAAAATGAAGAGGAAACAAAATAAGTATAATTCAATGAGATGCACTAGCCATCTTTCATAATTCACTGTTCATTTTTGGTATTTGAAATGAGGATGTTGACAAAGTGTGCTGTCACTTCGGAAATTTGCGCTCTGCTCTGAACGGCCAGCGAGCATACCAAACTTGCAGAGAAGTTTCGAGTTTTTGGCGCAGTGTGTTAAGTTTTATAGATAACCGGCAGAAAACCCCGCGATTTATTGCGGGGAGGATGTCAATCTCATAGCCATTCGTCCCAGTTGCATTTCATTCAGGTTTTGGGATTTCCCAAATTTCTAAAGAGTGCCAAACCCTGAACCCTGAACCCTAAAGTTGAATGCGTGTTTTTGCTCTCGGTGATCCTCATCTTTCGTTTGCCCGCCCCAAACCAATGCACATCTTTGGTGAGCACTGGAGAGACCATGCCCGTAAAATTGCCGATGCCTGGGCGGCGCTTGCCCTTCAACCCGGTGAAAATGGAGTGGCAGGTGGTGACGATGATGTTCTCATTTTAGCTGGTGATCTTTCGTGGGCGATGAAGGCTGAAGATGTGCAACCGGATCTGGATTGGATTGCCAACCTGCGGGGCCGAAAAATCATCATTCGAGGCAACCACGATTTCTGGTGGCATTCAATCAATAAAGTTCGGGTTGCGACGGGTCCGACCGTCGAGCCACTGCAGGCCAGTTGTTGTATTCTCAATCGGGTGGCTTTTGTTGGGACGCGTGGCTGGCAGTGTCCAGGAACGGACTCCAGCCTTGATTTGATGGAACGAATCGAGCAATCCGGGCGTGAAGCACCTGACACACCTCGTGAACCTGCCCCACATCGGGGCTATACTGATCAAGATCTCAAAATTTACCAGCGAGAAGTTGGCCGATTGCGCATTGGATTAGAGCAGGCACACCGACGGGCCGCCGAATTTGACCACCTGGTGGTGATTCTGCACTACCCGCCAATGAACAGCCAGCACGAACCCAGCGGCTTTACTGACTTGCTGGACGAATACCAGGCCACCTGGTGCGTCTATGGCCATTTGCACGGCGAGGCCATTGCTACTGCCTTCAACGGCCAGCGCAACGCCACCAGATATCAACTCGTCAGTGCCGACAGCATTCATTTCACCCCATTTCGGTTATTTTAGTTCCTAGTCCGTAGTCAGTAGTCAGTAGTCAGTAGAAAAACTCGGGTCGCTGAATTCGTGGAACTCTTGAGAAAAATTGTTCCTAAATAACTTAGACCAAACAAAATACACTTGACAAATACTTCAAAACCCCAACGCCTGACTACTGACTACTGACTAAGTTCTACTGACAATGAGGAGGTTTTTCTGTGACAGCATTTCAGCCCGGTAGCAATACTTTCAAATACCGCATTCCCATCCAGTGGCGACGAATCGCGTTCGTGGCGCTGGTGATTGGGATTTTGCTGGCCAATTACACACTGGTTGGTCTTTCCACGTCGTTGGCTCAGTCTCGGACTGGTCGACCTCCATCAAACCAGAAGAAAAACCCGGACATTCCTGAAAAAGAGCCGGAACCAGATGTCAAACAGGAGGAACCGGAAAAAACACCTTCACAGGGAACCCTCCGCAGCAAAGCTCCTGGACGTCGTCCCCCACTCAAGCGTGACAAGCCTCAAACCGATACCGACGAACCCATTGTGATCGAAACCAATGTGGTAAACACGGAAGTGGTCGTCTATAACAAGAAAACCGGTGCCATCTACCAAAACCTCAAAAAAGAGAATTTCACCATCATTGAAGATGGCGTGAAGCAAGAAATTACCAACTTTCGTCCAGTTGAAGCCCCAGTCACCATGGTGATGGTGCTCGAATACAGCCGGATTATCTCTGGAATTCGCATCGAAGTCCTGCAAGCCGCTGGTGCGTTTCTGCAGTATTTTGTCAAACCAGAAGACTATATCTCGATTGTTGCCTATGACATCCGGCCAAAAGTCCTCAATGACTTTTCTAATAATCCATCAGAACTCATCGGGAGTGTCAACCTCCTCTGGCGCAATGTTCCGGCATTTTCGGAAAGCAATCTCTATGACACGTTGCGATTTGTGATCAAGGGGGGGCAACTCGATGGCGAAGAATATGTGGGACTTGAAGAAGTTCAGGGACGAACCGCAATTCTGCTGGTCAGTCTGGGGATTGACACGTTCAGCAAGCTCAATTTTGATGAAGCCCGCCGGATGGTTGATCGGGCCGGGATTCCGGTCTATAGCATTGGTATCGGGAATTTGTTTTATAAAATGAATGATTTCCGGATGCCACCCGAGCAAAATCTGACGTTTCTGCAGGCGTTTAACACACTTCGGACATTCTCTGACTCCACTGGCGGCAAATATTTCCCGGTGACCTTTCAGGGGGAATTGCCAACCACGATGAAGTCCATCAGTGCCCTGATGCGCAACCAGTACAGCCTTGGGTATGAACCGAGCAACACCCGGCGCGAAGGCAAACGCCGCAAAATCGAATTGCAGGTTGATGTCAACAATGATGGGAAACCTGACAATAAGGAACTTGAGCT
>DAOQNB010000179.1:0-8600 GCA_035335845.1 Acidobacteriota bacterium
TGGCACCGGCGGTCCTGATTGTTCTGGTTTGGAAACGCCTGGGGTGGTTGGGGCTATCCTTTTTGGCGGGAATAACCCTTGGAGTTCAGTCTCGTAATCAATGGCTTTCTGAATTTTCTCAAGGTAGCGCGGGTCACCGCATTGTCCCCAGGTTTCAGTTTTCACGACCAGGCCGGGTGATTCATCACCATCACCATCACCGTCCTTCTTTTCCTTCCCCAGAAGTTTCAGTACTTTCTGGCCGTCCTGCTTGGAGCGTTCCCATTGCTCCCAGGCTTCCTGTTTCACCTTGCTTTGCTGGGCAAGCATGTGCGCCATTTTCTCCTCAGCATTGCGCCTGACTTGCTCCTGCCATCCTGCCCGAATTTTTTGCACATATCGTTGAACTTGGCGCTCGGAAACTCCTACAGCAACCGCCATTTGCTTGGCAGTCCAGTCTTTTTTCCATAGCTCCGAGACTTTTACATAAATCTCTTCGCGTTCTCTTTCTGTGAATTTTTTTGCAGCCATAACGACACACCCATGAAACGACGCAGAAGCGTAACACTCGAATGGTGGTTGTTTCCGCAAGAGAGAAGCAGCAGGGAATTTACTTGAGGGAGTAGAGGAAAGGATGAGCAGCGCCTGACTGGGATTGATGACGGCAGGTGATCAGCTTCGCTTGAAGAAGTGAATCAAGGGTGGACCGAACTATCCACTCTTTGAACCCGGTTGATTGCTGGATGTCTTCTTTGGTGCAATATCCCTTTTGGATTGCCAATAGAACCAACCCTTGACGGAGCTTCAGATTCATAACTTGCCCGGAAAAATTTCTGCAATTTGATAGGACTCTATCAAAATGAGAACATCGTTTTCGCCACCTGTAAAAATTGATTTCAGGTATTCCGAGAGCTTGCATTGTCGCCCGGATCGACAACCCGGCTTGCAAGCAATCAGTAATTTGGGCTGAAATTTCTGGTGTGAGCTTGGTTTTCCTTCCTGGCATAAACGAATCTACAATGTGTGACACTTTTGTGACGGACTGGTGTATATCGTTATTAGCGACGATGACTTTTATTGGTTTCGAGGACGGCTGCAACCGTTGATGGTTATTTGTTATTTACGATTAAGTATGTGCATTACCAAGTTTTTAACGCACTCTTAATCAGCGGGTCGCAGGTTCGAGTCCTGCTCGGCTCATCACTCAATAAATCAAACCTGTCAGCCTGCCTTCACCCGCAGGCTGTTTCTTTTTTCTTATCTGAATCTGAAAAGTCAAAAGCCCACATCTGGAAACAGGTGTGGGCTTTTGGCTTTCAGTATCAGAGCAGAAGATCAGGCCGCTTTTTTCTCAGCCGTTGAGGTGGCAGGCTTGCCTTTTAATAACTCAAGCGCTTTTTTCAACGGTTGATCAACTGGTTGGGCTGGTGTTGAGGTTTTAGGAGCTGGTTCAGCCGGCTTTTGCCCATCGGTTTGAACTGGTGTTTGAGTGGAATTTTGTTCCTCTGATTGGGTACTGTCGTCATCTCCATCAGGCGTGACTGCAACCAGATCGGTGCTTTTGACTTCAACTGTGGGCTTGACTGGTTCTTCCATAAATGGTTTTCCATTCATTGGCGCATATTTGGCAACCGTCAAATAGAGCCCGGCCCCATCTTGCATTCGGAAGAGTTCCTGTTCAGAACCTGCACCAAAGGTGCGTTCACCAACCACTTCACCCCGCTTGGCTGCCAGTACGGAAGCTGCAATGACCTCAGCCGGACCGGCTGTGGTGCGGTTGATTACGACCACGAGTTGACCGTCAAAAACACGATTTGCCGGGTCAGCTTCAAATGTCTTCTTGATTTCATCGTGGTGACCAATCACCCGAGCCAGCGTACCGGTTGGAAGGAACAAGTTTGCAACGGCCACGCCTTCGGTGAGTTCACCACTGGCTGCGCCCCGCAAATCCAAGACCAGTTTTTTCATGCCTTTTTTAGAGAGAGCCGCAATATTGGCTTTGACTTCAGCCGCTTTGCCCTGAGTCAGGCTGGTGATGCGGATGTACCCAATCTCACCTTCTTCAATCCGGCTTTCGATCATTGGTTGACCCACCTGACCCGCTTTCACTTTTACTTTCTCACTTCCCCCACGACGCAGTACTGTAAATTCGATCTCCTGGTTTGGAGAAAGGGCAGCCAGTGTTTCCTGGATGTCATACAGACTCACATCCTGGGTGGCTGACTGACCAACATACTCAATAAAATCACCGCTTCGAAGCCCGGCTTTTTCAGCCGGCGAGTCTTTGAGGACCGCCACGACATAGAGGTATCGGCCAACCTTTGAAAAGGTCGCCCCAACCGGGTTGCGTTTGGTGTTTTCCACGGTAAACCGGTTGACCTGCTCTGGAGTTAAGTAGGCACTATAGGGGTCAAGTCCATCGGCGAGTCCGCGCAAGGCACCCACCCGAACTTTTTCAAGGTCAGGTTCATCAACATAGTCACGGGTGATATGGCGTAAGACCTCACCAAAGATTTTAAGCTGAATATAAGGGTCGCCAGTGGCCAGAACGTGACTGTTATTTGACAACAGACCACCAACGACAATGTAAAGGGCAATCATTGTAGACAAGGCAATCAATGCCAGCTTGCTTTTCATGGACATGTTCATACTCCTCAAACGTTCCCTCACAACTGGAGGAAAAAGTGCCACGCGACGGTTTTCAGTGATTGGTGACAATTCCAAACTCTACCTTCAATTGATGTTCCAGCGCAATCTTCTTCGGTTTTCAGTTCCCGAGGTTTGAAAGCCAGCGCCCTCAGTTGGTGAACCAAAGGAGTGGTTTTCACTGCTGACCACGCAGGGAACTTCCGAAATATCCTTCTTTGCTCCGCACATTCAGGCTGGGGAGCCCTTTGGGCGGATTTAATTTGACTTTGATTTTATGCCACTGGTCTTTGGCATCAGTCACGGTTGGCGTGTACCCGATGCTGTATTGGTGACGTAGTTCAACTCCAATCCGAGCAATGACTTCCTGCATTTCAAGATCATTATTGGGAAAGAACGCACGTCCACCAGTCAATCGCGCCAGTTCTTCCAGAATCACCTGACCTTGCATATCAATTGTGCTGCCGTAAAACACATTGGTGATGCCGATGGCATAAATCTGAACATCGGTTTCTTTCACCAGTTGGCGCACTTCACGATAGCTATAGCGGCTATTGTTATCCTGTCCGTCGCTGATGATGATGAGCGCCCGGCGGTTATGGCGGCCTTCGCGAACTTTTTCAACGCCGATGTAGCAGGCATCATAGAGGGCTGTTTGGCCTTTGGTTTCTGACAGTGTCAGCATGTTGGCCAGCTTTTCGCCATCCGGAGTAAAATCAGACAGGAGTTTGGCCACAGAATTAAACCCGACCAGAAAGAATTCGTCCTCTTCGTGGCAGGCATCAAGAAATTTGCGGAGCGCTTCTTGAGCACGGTGAATCCGACCACGCATGCTGCCTGACAAATCAAAAATAATTCCGACGGACACCGGGGCATCATCGTCACTGAAAAATTCGATTTTTTGCAATACCTTATTGTCAAAGATTTCAAAATGATCCTGTTCCAACCCGGTCACAAACCGCCCAGAGGGGTCAGTCACGGTGACGGTGAGGGTTACCAGATTGGTTTGGGCGCGGATGATTGGCTCATCAGAGTTTTTGGGAGGGTCCTGTGGGCTTTTTGAAGGAGAAGGAGATTCTTTAGAAGGGGAAGGCGGTGCGGGGGCAACCCCTGGTTCCTGGGCCAACCCTGGGGCTGATCCAAATCCTGACAGCAGCAACATGGCCGTCACCGCAAAAATTCTCAACGGGCAATGCCTGAAAATGGCTGTAAACGTCATAGCATTGATTCTCCTTGATCCAAAGTTCCGCCTGGATGAGCCAAAAAAAGATGATGATTGCTGCCCGCTGGACGTGGCTTTAGCCAGAGAACATCCAGGTTGCAGATTCAAAACAGTGGTGAATATCTGGTATGGTTTGAGTGTTTGGCGGAAAGAGCCCTCGTGACTATAGCAGGTTCCTGGTGAAATTGGGATTGCGAACACCAAAAACCAAATTTCTGAAACGCAAAACCGATGTGAGCGTTCAAAAAGTTTGTCAATTTTTCTGCCATTCCAGCATGCCAATCCTGTTTCCAAACTGTTTTTCTGATGACCAATCTGGCTGAACAGGCCAGTCGGTCCAGATTTTGAAGCTCAGGTGTAATCCGTGGGGTGGGCGGCACATATTCCGCCAACTCTGCAAAAATCACCTTTTTCCCTTCAAAAATTTGGTAATCTCCTCTTGACCTCAGGGTTGACTCTGTCATTGTTATTACTGATTTATTTCTCTTCAGGGTTATTCGAGTTCCATGGCCAGGACACGACCAAGCACGAAAACACCTCGCTTTCTACTGGTACTTCTGACGTTTTGCGCGTTGTTTTATACCGGTGGACGGGCCTATTTTGCTTCCGAGAGCTTTTTTTTACACCCACGGATCGGATTTTCAGCCGATTATGATCTGCAGTCACGTCAATTTGCAGTGGTTGACGTTCGGCCTGGCAGCGCGGCTGAGAAGATAGGGCTGGTGAAAGGAGATCGGGTCCTCTCAATTGGCGGAGAACCCGTCCAGAGTTATGCCCACTTTACCCAACTCATTCGGCATGCCCAGCGCATGCACAAGCTTGAGATCTCGATCCAGAAACCAGACGGAAGAATCCTTGCCCCGACGGCTGAGTTGCCTGTGCCTCAGGTCGAACTCTTTTCCTATCCCTTTTTCTATTATTTTCTCTCATTAATTATTTCAACGATCTGTAGCGTCATTGGACTTGCGATTTGCTGGCTTCGATGGGAAGACCGGACGGCTCAACTCGGTGGACTCTTTTTTATTTCGATAGGCGTACTGTTTAGCTTTAATTTACAAACCCTGCCGGCCTGGCTCCTGCCGTTTTTTGTGCTCTATATCAATATTGCCTACTGGTTTTCAGGCTACTGGTGTTTTGCCTTTTTCTCTGAATTTCCTGGGGTATCGCTGTTTGCTTCACACTGGTCATGGCTGCGGCGACTCTATCTTGCCACGTTGCTGGCCGTCACACCGATTGGGGTGGTGTCGCTGCTGACCTATACCTATTCGTTTGAAGCTGCCGCCCAGTACGGCACTCTGACCTATCAGTTTATTGATAGTTTTATTTCAGTTTTGCCGGTGGTTGGTTATTTTGGCGCTGTTTTGTCAGGGTTGACCCAGGGAAGGCTTGATGCCGACCAGCGCCGTCGGTTTCGGGTCATGACGCTGGGAATTATTCTTGGTTGCGGCCCGACTCTGAGTTTGATGGTGATGAGCTTTGTTCGGTATCGAACCATTGAACTCCGTGACTACCCCCAGTGGCTGGTTGCGACCTGCCTGGCCTTGTTCACACTCTTTCCACTGTCGTTTGCCTACACAATTGTCAAACACCAGGTACTTGGCATTCAACAGATTCTTCGCCGGGGTCTGCAGCATGCGTTTGTGTCCTATGGCTATTTGCTGGTTGAAGTCGTCATTCTGTTTTTGCTGGTGATGTACCCGGCCACCATCATTGCCCGCAAGGTCTTTCTGGCTTTTCACTACTCTCCGCCAGATATGGTTCGCCACGGAATATCCTATTTTCTCGGCGCCCTGGGATTGCTTGCGATGTGGAAAATCAACCCCCATTTGCAGTCAATCATTGACCGGGCATTTTTCCGCAATACCTATCAGGCCCAGCAGGTACTGAGCGACCTGGGGCGTTCGATGCGCCAGTTGACTCAGGTGGAAGAAGTTGTGCAGTGCGTCGCAGAGCGGATTGGCGCCACCCTGCTCGTTAATCGGGTGGTGGTGTTTTTGCAACCCCATTTTTTGAATGTCAATCACGACTCGCCGGGGAATCCACGCTTACGGGCCTATGTCTGTCGTTTTGATGTTTCCAGCCAGGGCCAGATTGATGCTGAATTGTCACTGCCAGGTGGGTCGCTCCTGATGAAGCAGCTTGCCAAATCAGCCGGACCGCTTGAGGTTTACTACAATACGGCTGATGCCTGGACCGAACGATTGATCCAGCAGGATCGCGGTAATCCATTTTCGAATGTAGTCGAATACTATCAACAGGAACGTGATTTGCTGATCCGCATCAACGCCAGTCTGTTGATCCCGCTGGCAACCAAAGATGGTTTGTTAGGCTGTATCAGCCTCGGTACCAGGCTCTCTGAAGAACCCTATACCCCGGAAGATAAAGACTTGTTGATGGCCATGGCTGAGGCCACTGCCCTGCGTCTGGAAAACTCGTTGCTCATTCGTCGCATGGCCGAGGAAGCCAGCCTCAAACGCGAACTAGAAATTGCCCGAACCATGCAGCAAAGCCTGCTCCCAAGCCAGGACCCGATTTTGCCTGGGTTTGAATGTGCCGGGTATTCGGTGTCAGCCAATGATGTGGGAGGGGATTACTATGAATACTTTGTGCTTAACGAGGTGACGTTTGCGATTGCTGTCGGGGATGTCACGGGCCATGGTGTGTCCTCAGGATTACTGATGGCTCTGGCAAAAGGTGGGTTACTCAATCAAATCAGCATGAATGCCACCCCCAGTGCGGTGATGTATGCCATGAATAATTTGATTTGTGCGGCTGGAAGCCGGAAAAACCTGATGACGTTTGCCTATGGTGTCATTGACAGTCGAACATTAACCATTGAATTGTCAAATGCGGGTCACCCGTCCCCATATTTGTATCGGGCGGCAACGAGAACTGTCGAAGCCCTGGAAAGTTCGGCGTATCCGTTAGGTGTTCGACGAAATTGTGAATTTCCAGTGTTGCACCAAACGCTCAAGGCTGGCGACGCCATTGTTTTTTACAGTGATGGCATCATTGAAGCCCAAAATGCCGCGGGTACCTTATTTGGATATGAGCGCCTGGAGCAGGCCATCCTTGAAAATGGCGATTGCAGTGCCGAAGCCTTGCGGGATGCGATTCTGGATGATTCGCGTTCGTTTTTGGAAGTCACCCGGACGTTTTCAGGGAACTCTGCTCGTCTGATTGAAGACGATATTACGCTGGTGGTTTTAAAAGCCAAAGGCTGAAAAAACCAGGGCTAGGGGATGAGGGCTAGGGGCAATCAAAGGGATGAGGGATGAAAGAAAACCAATTCTTCCGCCCCTAGCCCTCAGCCCGCTGTCTTCATCCCGAGGTCTTCCGGGACAACTGATCAACGCGTTTGAGGAGGGTTGGAATCCGATATGGTCCGTGCATGTGTTGAATTGCCTGAGCAGCTTCGGCCAGTTCGATTCCGGCAGCACTGATATAGAGTGGCGTTTTGCTTGTTCCTCGAAAGACTTCGACCACTGATGTCGCACCCAAAAATTTGGTTTTGGCAACTCCCACTACCGGAATTGTTTGATTGAGTGCCGCATAGAGGTGACCGCCAAGCCCAGGGGCTCCATGGTCAAGCCAGACAAATCCATCCACAAGAATGACATCCAGCGGATCGCTGATCAGATCCAGAATTGCCTGAAGGCAGGGAAGTTCACGCCGATAGAAGTTCCCTGATTCATAGGCGGCAATTGGACTGATGGTTGTAGTGAGTTCCAGGTGTGGTGACGCATCAGTCCAGTGGTCAAAGACGACACCCGCCGCAGTGGCATCCAGATCACGATAATGAACATCGAGGCAAATCAATTTCATGGTTCAAGATTCGTTCAAAATATCCATTAAATATTTGCCATACCCGCTTTTGAGGAGCGGTGCTGCCAGACTCCGTAATTGATCAGCCGAAATAAACCCCTCGCGATAGGCAATTTCTTCAATACAGGCAACCTGCAGCCCCTGGCGTTCCTGAATGACCTGAACAAACAGCGATGCCTGTTGCAGAGCTTCGTGGGTGCCGGTATCAAGCCAGGAGAATCCACGGCCCAATAGCTCGACCCGCAGGGTTCCACGCTTCAGATATTCACGATTGACATCTGTGATTTCCAGCTCGTTGCGGGGAGACGGTTTTAATTTCGATGCAATGTCAACCACAGAATTGTCATAGAAATAGAGGCCCGGTACCGCATATTTTGATTTTGGGTGCTGGGGCTTTTCCTCAATCGAGATCGCATTTCCTTCTTTATCAAAATCAACCACGCCATACCGCTCAGGGTCACTCACCGGATAGCCAAACACCAGTCCGCCAGATTGGAGTGATGCTGCGCGCTTCAATAATTCTGATAACCCATGGCCGAAAAAGATGTTATCGCCCAAAATGAGACACACGGAATCTGTGCCAATAAATGACCTTCCGATGGTAAATGCCTGGGCCAGCCCTTCAGGACGAGGTTGAACCGCGTACGTAAACTGGACTCCGATTTGGGAACCATCTCCCATCAGGTGGACAAACTTGGGCAGGTCATCCGGGGTCGAAATAATCAAAATCTCGCGAATACCAGCCAGCATCAAAACCGATAACGGGTAATAAATCATCGGTTTATCATACACTGGCAAGAGTTGTTTGCTGACAACACGCGTAATTGGATGAAGTCGTGTTCCTGATCCACCGGCCAAAATAATGCCTTTCATTTCAATGCCCTCATGCTGAGTGAAATAGTGAGTAGCGAAGGAGTGAAGTCCTTCA
>DAOQNB010000180.1:0-8584 GCA_035335845.1 Acidobacteriota bacterium
TGGTTAGAAATCAATACTTTCAAAGAAAAACCAAAAACCAAAAACCAAAAACCAAGAACCAGGAACGGTCTTCATTCTTCATTCTTCATTCTTCATTCTTCATTCTCAATTCTTCATTCTTCATTCTTCATTCTTCATTCTCAATTCTTTATTTTTCATCAGGTGATGACGCGCAGATAACTCCAGCCACCAGTTAACAGGTCTTCTTCAGAAAGGCCGTCCTCGGCACTGCCAGGAACGACAAAAACGCCGTCGGCCAGGATGGTTTCAGGATCTAAATACAACAATCCATCAAGCAAACTGCGGAGGGTTTCGCGCCGCCAGTAGAGTGCTTCTTCTGAAACATCCGCCGGTGGATAGGGCTCAGTGAGGTGGAAAATCAAAGTTACCGCGACATAATCTTTGGACTTTGAGAGGCGGCGCATTCCGTCTACGTCGTGGTCGAGTTCTTCGTGTTCGGTGGCGGTGCTGGCAGAAAGTTCGGTGGCCCAGGTGTTAAATTCGGCTTCGGATTCCGCGTGGTCAGTTTTGTAATCCCAGAAAAGCTGGCTCCAGTAGGGTTCCTGCTCCATCAGGAGCGCGATAATACGTTTGATATACCGCCGTTTCGCTTCAACGTCTTCCATCGCTCCATCTGGATCGGAAATCACGCGGGCAAATTTGGCCCGGAGGGTGTCTTCACCAAAGGCCCGGATTACAACTTGGATACCAAGGAAGTAACTTTGTTCGCCACCTCCAAAAATGCGAGAAAACCAGGATCGTCGAGTCATAGAGTTCAGGGTTCAGGGTTTCAGGGGTTCAGGGTTTCAGGGAAAATAAACTCTTTCAGCAAGTTCGCCTTTTTACCACAGCGAACGCGGAGGTACACAGAGGAAATTTCAGGTTGTTTGGGTCAATCTCAGTGTCCTGTGTGGTGAAATTTGGTTTTTCCAAACCCAATCTCTGAAAGTACGCCGTGAGTTTGGCTGACCAATCGCGATTGTGCTCATCGTTGTTGCTGTAAATCCCCAACTTCAACACAAGAGGAGCCGCCTATGAAAACCCGACAATTCATCTGGATAGGACTTGGACTCTGGATCATCAGTTTGGTCATCATTGGAACCAAAACCGAATGTGCCTCACCTGGAAAACCTTGGAAACAAACAAGTTCTCAGTGGACCGTTACACCCGATACTGGATTTTCAGTTCCTGGGAGCACTCCCAATGTCGGATGGGTGGACAATCAGGTCTGGTTGATTGTCGGGACACGGGAAGGCCAGCGGTTGTATCGGTCAATGGATGGCACCAACAAAACCCAGGCTGAATCCATCAAAGGGTTAAGTACCTCACTGACTGGAACAGATTTTGTCCCAACTGAAACGGTGCCTCGCGAAGCCGCCGACGGCACCAACGAACTGTATGTCCTGGGGCTTGGCCGACCAGAGACCAGTTCGGCTGTTCTGTTTCGGTTGCGCGACAATGGGCAGGGGCAGTTTGCCAGGTCACCGGAAGCCGCTGTGTATCGAGGCTCTGAGGCTGATAAAGATTTTATTGGTGTCCCAGATGTGTATCCGGCACTGGATGGCACCTTGCGGTTAATGTATGTTGCTCGTGGCTCGTCAGTGAATTCCAACACCGCTGTTTCCACCGACGGCGGTGCCTCATTTCAGTTCGAATTCAATAACCCATTTCAAGACTATGGGTTGCCCCTGTCAGCTCAAACCAACAATGTAGACCCCGCCGTGGTCAAACTGGCGAGCGGCAGCTATCTGGCCGTCACCATGCGGGCAACAAAACTGTATTTGTTTACCAGTTCTAATGGGCGTGAGTTTACGCCAGTGGATATGCCCGCGCTTGAAGGCTCGCTGTTTGGTAGTCCATCGCTCGGGTTTTTTGACCCCACGCTGGTGCAACTCCCGGATGGTCGGGTGCTGATGTTTGCCACGCTGGGGGATTTTCGATCACCGGGAAATGAAAAGGTGGTGCGCTTTGTCCTGACCCAGAACCAGCCGGAACCAATGCCTCCAATCGTGAAGGTAACTGGACCCAATGGCGGCGAAACCATTCCGGATGGCTCTTCATTGGCTGTGAGTTGGAGCACTACGGCAGAAACACCAGTTGCCAGCCAGAGCATTGCCCTCTCAACCGATGGCGGGACAACCTTTGCCCTGAGTTTGGCGACTGGACTGGCGGCGCCCCTGACCGAATTTCAGGTAGCATTGCCAGTTGGGCTTTCCACAACTCGGGCCAGAGTGCAGGTGACGGCTCTGGACACCGCCGGAAACAGTGGTTCTGATCAATCAGATGGTGATTTTTCGATTGTGACGACCGAAACTGATACTCAGCCACCACAGGTTCAGGTGCTCTCACCCAACGGCGGTGAAAAAATCAAAGCCGGGCAAAGCGTGCAGATTCAATGGCAGGCAGCCGATGAAACCGCACTTGCCAGCCACGAGATCAGGCTTTCGACCGATGGCGGCGCCAGTTTCCCAACCGTGGTGGCCAGTGGGTTACCTGCTGATGCCCGTGGGTTGGTCTTTGTCATTCCAGCCAGCCAGTCAAAGACCAAAACGGCTCGCATCCTGGTTGTTTCTGTGGACATGGCCGGTAACCGTGGTCAGGACGCGAGTGATGGGAATTTTCGAATTGCGAAAAAGCGAGGCTGAAAATACCTGGGCTGAATATGTCGGGTTGAACCCTTCGGGTTTGGGGTTGAAACACGACCTGTCTTCTTCAGCCCAGCTTTTCAATGGGCTGCCAGATCACCTTTTCCACCTTTGACTTTTTTAAGTAAAAACGGAATTGGGATACACACCAGGCATAACACCCCGATCCAGCGCAAGGTATCAACAAAAGCGAGAAGCGATGCCTGCTTGACCAGAATGCCATACATGGCACCGTAAGCCTGCTGCATGCCCGTCACATTGTCTGAAACAGAAGCAAACGTCTGGTGCAGCATGCCCAATGTGCGAGAATAAATTGGGTCATAGGGGGTCAGATTGGCCACCAGTTGCGCCTGATGGGTTTGAGCCCCACGCGCCAGAAACGTCGAAACCAGGGAAATGCCAATGCCACCACCCAGGTTGCGCATCAGGTTGTAAATGCCAGTCGCGCCTCCGATTTCTTCGGTTTTGAGCGTGCCAGTCGCCGTCGTTGAAAGCGGAACAAACAGGAATCCGAGAGCGCAACCACTGAGGATAATCGGTGCCAGCAAACTGGTGTGCGAAATCCCAAGATTGATATTCGATAACCAGAGCCCGGCCAGTCCAAGTAAGGCAAACCCTCCGGCAATCATCACTCGAATGTCAACCAGATTAAATAACCGTGCCACCAGCAACATTGAAAACAGTGCCCCTATGCCACGCGGACTGACTGCCATCCCGCTCTGCATGGCCGGGTATCCCATCAGGTTTTGTAAAAAGAGAGGCAGCAGGGAAGTCGTGCCATACAGGACCATGCCCACCACTGTAATGAGCGCCGTCGAGGTCGCAAAGTTTCGATTGGCGAGCACTCGTAAATTCACAATCGGGTTTTCGACGCGCAATTCGTGAATCACAAACGCCACCAGTCCAATGATGGCCGTCACCGTTAAAAAGACAATCAACGATGAAGCAAACCAGTCTTCTTCCTGGCCTTTATCAAGCAGAATCTGGAGTGCTCCCAACCACACCACCAGCAACCCAAACCCAATGTAATCAATTTTGACGCGGGGCGCATTTTTGATGAAGGGTGGGTCTTCGAGAAACCGCCTGACCATCAGAATTGCCACGATTCCCACGGGCAGGTTGATGTAAAACGTCCATCGCCACGAATAATTGTCGGTAATCCAGCCGCCAAGTGTTGGCCCAATGATGGGGGCCACAATCACACCCATTCCGTACACCGCCATCGCCACGCCGCGTTTGGCCGGAGGGAAACTTTCGAGCATCACCGCCTGCGCAATTGGTTGCAGCACTCCGCCTCCGACGCCCTGCAGGATTCGGGCAAAGACCAGCATTTCCAGGCTGGTCGCTGCTCCGCATAAAAACGAAGCGCCTGTAAACAACAAGATACAAAACAATAACAGTCGCTTGCGGCCAAAGAATGAACTTAACCAGCCGGTTGCCGGCAGCACAATGGCGTTGGCGACCAGATAGCTGGTCAAAACCCAGGTGGCCTGACTCACACTGGCGGACAGATTTCCCGCGATGTGGGGGAGCGCCACGTTGGCTACCGATGTGTCAAGCACTTCCATAAAGGTAGCCAGCATGACTGAAATGGCGATAATCCAGGGATTGACGGCTGGCACCCAGGGTTGATCAATGGGTGTTTGCGGACTGGCAACGGCGGTGGTACTCATCGGACTTTGACCTCCGGCTCAACGGACATTCCTAACCCAAGTGGGAATTGCGGATCCGGTGCCTGATCAAACACGATTTTGACCGGCACCCGCTGCACGACTTTGACATAATTTCCCGTGGCATTTTCTGGCGGCAACAGGCTAAATCGAGCGCCAGTTCCAGATTGAATGCTCTCCACATGGCCTTTGAAGACTTTTCCCGGATAGGCATCAATTTCGATTTCGACGGCCTGGCCAGGGCGCATATAGGTCAACTGGGTTTCCTTGAAATTCGCCTCGATCCACATGTCATTTGAAACCAGCGCCACCAGTGATTGACCAACCTGCACATAGGTTCCAGGGTCAATTGCCTTGCGTGTGATACGACCATCTTCCGGGGCATAAATTTTGGTGTAGGAAACCATCAACTCGGCTTCTTTGACGGCGGCTTCAGCATTGGTAACGGCTGCCTGGGCGGCTTCAGCACGTGCCTGTTGTTGTGCAACCTGATGAGGTGCTGCCTGAGCCGAAGTCAACTGACCAAGTGCTTCGCCAACCTGCGCTTGGGCCCCGCCGACCTGACTTTGGGTTTGCTGGAGGTTGGCCTGAGCTGAAATTTCCTGGGCTTTGGCTTCTGCCACCTGCGCTTCGGTCGCCACAACCTTCATGCGGGCAGCACTGACCTGGGCGGCGGCGGTTTGGGCAATCGTCAGGGCTTGATCAAGGCGTTGGCGCGAAGTGTCTCCGGCGTCAAACAGTTTCTGATAGCGCCCAGCATCCGTTGCTGCCTGAGTTGATTCAGCCTCCGCCGCCAGAAGTTGCGCCCGGCTTGATTCCAGGTTGGCCTGTGCCGTGGCAACCTGGGCGCGGGCCTGTTCCAGACGGGCTTTGGCCGCTGAAACCAGTGCTTCGGAGGTTTGCACCTGGCTTTGGGCTGAAGTGACACCCGCGCTCGCCTGCTGGAGCGACCCACCAGAGGTCGCACTGGTCAAATCAACATTGATTTGCGCTGAACGCAGATTCGCCTGAGCAGCAGCCAGTTGGGCTTTGGCCTGGGCCAGTTTTACTTGAAAATCCTGATCGTCAATTTCAGCAATCAGATCGCCTTTGCGTACCGTCTGATTATCTTTGACATACACTTTGGCAATATGGCCGGCGACTTTCGAACTAATTGGAATCACCGTCCCATCAATAAAGGCATCATCGGTTGACTCGTGACCGTGAGCAAAAACCAGCGTTCGAGCGCCAAACAACAGACCGACCACCAGCAGGGCAACCACACCCAGTTGAACCGGGCGGCGCTGGAAGAAGGCGGTGCCTGCCAGCGATTTTGGATCCTGAACTGGCGCGGGTTTAACCGTGACCGCGGGCGCTTCAGGTTTTACCGGTACTGGTTGAACTGATGGGGTCGTTTCGAGATAGGTTGAAATGATTTCAGGTTCAAGTTCAGCGATTTTTGACATGGTCTCCTCCGTGGTGACGCTTCGATTTTGTTCAGGTCAATCAGAAGTGCAACTCAAGGACCATTCCTGGTTTATTTTTCCGGAAGGGCAATTTCATCGGCGAAGAACCCAGTCGCATATCAAGCCATAACTTATTGATTTGATTCACTCTGGCAGATTTTTTCAGCCATCTGGAAAATTGAATCCGGTCAGTGACTGTGGAACTGATTTGGGGCTGAGATGAGAAAATAACCGATACGATATTTCGTGTTGATACGATATTTCGTGTCGGAATATCGTGTTGATCCTGGGCGAAACGAAAACCAGATTGCGTTTTTAAAGCCAGAAAACTCCAAAACGCAAAAAAGGCCACAGGTTTACTGTGGCCTGACTGACATACCGGGGAGTAAAAAAGAGAATTGAAAGAAACCACTGCTCAGACGCAAATCTGATCTTTGGTTGCGCCGTCAAGCATCTGTGACGTAAACGGGCCACAGCCTTCAAGTCGAATATTTGGTTGATGATACAGATGTGTCAGCGTCCTTGCCGCACAGGCATCGAGGAAAAGTAAATCTTCAAGATTGATAACCACGGGTTGCCCTGAATGCGCCTGAATTCCCTGGCAAACCTGCTCCAGAAGCAGAGAATTCCGATAGTTGAGCGAACCTTCGACCCGAACCAGGACGCAATCCCGCACAGGATCATGGATTTGTGAAATACGGACAGACATGGGGAGTTCCTCCTTTTCACAACCAGTAAGTGCAATTTGCCTGCCAGAGAGGAAGGGTTGAAGAAGACGGGCTGAAGAAGTTGGGCTGAAGAAAATGGGCTGAAGAAAATGGGCTGAAGAAGTTGGGCTGAAGAAAGCGGTTTCAGGGTATGAAACCCGTTTTCTTCAGCCCCAAGCCCTGAGCCCAAGGATTGTTCAGCCCCGAGCCTGCGAGTCTTCAGCCCCAAGCCCTGAGCCCAAGGATTGTTCAGCCCCAAGCCCAAAGTTTTCCACCCCAGGATCAGGCATTTTTCCTGCCGGGCAACATCCCGAGCTTTTGCATTCGGCTGCGCAGGGTGGTCGAAGGCACGCCTAAAATTTCAGCCGCCCCGTGCTTGCCGCCAATCATACCGTTGGTGTGTTTCAGAATTTGGGAAATGTATTCGCGTTCGTGATCTTCGAGGGTTTGCAATTTCAGTGGTGGCGCCGGAGTCGGAGAGATTGAGGGTGAGACTGGCCGCTGCTTAACCGAAAAGGAAGGGTCAATGGTCAAAATTGGTGAATCTGAAACCAGCACGGCCCGTTCGATAATGTGTTCGAGTTCACGAATATTTCCAGGCCACGAGTACCGCTTTAACTGCTCGATTGATTCCTGGCTGATGGCGGTGATTTTTTTCTTGAGCCGGGAGCGGTATTTCTGAATAAAAAAGTTGGTGAGCAACACAATGTCGTTTTCACGCTCACGCAAAGGCGGGATATGCAGTGGAAAGACATTGAGTCGGTAAAACAGATCAGGCCGAAACTTTCCAGCTTCAACCAGGTGATCCAGCGGCTGGTTGGTGGCGGCAATCACCCGAACATCAACCTGAATGGTTTGTGAACTGCCTACGCGTTCAAACGTGCCTTCCTGGAGTACCCGGAGAAACTTTGACTGAGTTTCCGGGGGAAGCTCGCCGATTTCATCCAGAAAAATCGTGCCTTTATTTGCCAGTTCAAACCGGCCAGGTTTGCGTTGAACCGCCCCGGTGAAGGCGCCTTTTTCATGGCCAAATAGCTCACTTTCAACCAGGCCAGCCGGCAGGGCAGCACAATTAACAGTAATCAATGGCCTTGAGGCGCGCAGGCTGCGGGCGTGAACGGCACGGGCCAGGAGTTCTTTTCCGGTCCCGGTTTCGCCCGTGATCAAAACCGTTGAATCTGATTGGGCAACCAGTTCGGCTTCGGCCACAATGGCTCGAAAGGCGTGGTTGGCACCGATCATTTCTTCAAAATTGTAGGGTTCGTTGAGGCTTTCCTGCAGGCACATCACCTGCTTTTCCAGGGCCTGGACTTTTTGCTTCTCATCCGCCAGTTCTTTTGAGCGTTGTTCGAGTTCAGCAATCGCTGATTTCAGGCTGGTTCGTTGTTGGCGCACCCGAAGCATGGCCTCCGGCATGTCTTCAACCTGATAAATTTTTGGAAAGAGTGTGGCAATCGGCCCCTCTGGGCTTTCATCAACGGTTCCAATAAACCGGCATGCTTTGTCGCCCCGTCCAACACAAGACGTTTCCAGAAAAAACACTTCGCGGCCCATGACGACAGATTGAAACCCGCTGGCATAGCCCATCAGTGTCCAGCAGGTCGGCGTTTCACTTTTGCCAAGGTGTTTGATGTGTTGTTCAGCCTCAAACGAGTTTTTCCACTGGCCGATGACTTCAAAGACACCTGTGGCCGGGTCAAAGGTAAACTTTTCGAGTTCGGGGCGAACAATCCCTTCCTGAGAGTGAAATTGGACGCCGCTTTGGCTCCAGAGTTGTGGATCCTGGCCGTGAAACAGGTCTTTTGAAGTCAGGGCATCGCGATATCCACGCATATACCCAAACCGGGAAAGCATCCGACGGGCTTCGATCATTCCAAGGGTTTCGATCAACTCTTTGCGCAGCAGCCCAAATGCATCGGCATCAATGATGAGCACGCGCCGGTTATTCAAATGAATCGTTCCAGCATTTTCATCAACTTTGAGCAGGTCGAGGAGTTTCATATTGGAAAGACAGCGGGCTGAAGAAGTTGGGCGGAAGAACTCGGGCTAGGGGCTGAGGGCGGAAGACTCGCAAGCTCGGAGCAATTGAAGGGATGAGGGATGAAGGATGAGGGATG
>DAOQNB010000181.1:0-8565 GCA_035335845.1 Acidobacteriota bacterium
CCCGGAACCCGGAACCCGGAACCCGGAACCCGGTTCTTCTTCATTCTCAATTCTTCATTCTGTATTCTTCTTCCCTACTTGCCGATCACAAACTTTGCGTAGGCAGCTAGTTCCCCGCCTTTTTCCTCAATTTGGACTTCGTACTCCCCATCTTCAATCGCGGCCCGATTCGTTTTGTAAATCCCAAAATTCGCACCGGCTGGTAACCGCCCCAGATTATTGAGTTCGTCACGATTGGTGGTGCGCTGAATTACATTTGATCCCTGTTTCCAGACAATACTGAGTTGTGTATCAGCAGGCGGATTCCCTTGAAGCTGGAGCACCAGGGCTTTGACGCCAGACGGAAACTGGAGTCCCTTATTGCTTTCCACAAAGACAATTTCAGTGTCATTTTGGGGTGCAACGTCCATAAAGCTCACCTCAACGCGGGTCAGGTACGACTTATTGATTCGCATCTCACCTCGCTCTTTTTGCGGAACCGAGGTGCTTTTCCAGTTATTTTGAGTGGCAGCAAGCTGTTTATCAGCCGTTTCCTTTCCCCACCGATATCCGACCCCGATGGCGATGCCCAACAACACCATGACCGCCAACGCGGCACCAATCACCAGTGGTTTGGATGTCGTCTTGTGACGCACAATCGGAGCCGGAGGCGGTGGGGCGAGTGAGCCGCCACCTGATGTCGCACGGGCGCGATGCTCACCAGGTGAAGACGGCGGTGGACTCGGCAGTGGCGCCATTGGTGCCATCTTCCCAGTCGGTACAGCGACAGGAGGCATCCCAGAAGTAAACGGCTGCGTGCCACTTCCTGGCAGCGGTGCCGGTGGGGAAATTGGTACCGGGTTGATGGGCGGCGGCGCTGGAGGAAAAACAGGAGCCGGGGCCAGAGCTGGGGCGGGTTGAGTCGCCAATGGTGGATTCGTTAATGGCCCCGTGTCATCAGTTAATAATTCACCACACGAACGACAAAATCGGGTTCCTTCACGGGCTTCAGTTCCACATTCAGGGCATTTCATAAACACACTCCAGACGGATGTTATATACCATTCAGGGCTGAGAATATGAGGCTAAGAACTGATAGAAACACCGCTTTATCAACAGCTTAGCCTTTTGCTCATACAGCAAGGATCATTTCAAAATGGTAGCACTTCATTGAATGGGACAGGCAAGAAAAAATCGCGGATTGGGTGATCAGGTGAGGTTGGGGGTTATCAATTTTCCTGAGAGATCCTCCCTGTTTTCATCTCGGTTATAGAAGAAAATCTGAGAGTTGTCCACGTCGAGCCTGGGAATCACCAGCCGACAATCAAGAACGTATCATTCTTCAGTCTTCAGTCTCAATTCTTCATTCATCCCCCTTTTCTTCGTGTTGCCTGACATTAACTGATGTGATACAAAGTCTTGCCCGATTAAAGTCTCACACCAATTGAACCAGTTGTACGGGGGCTCACCTCAAACACCTGGTTTATGACACTCACGCCATTGTTCTCGCACCGTATCTTTCCATTGCACCTCTGTTGTTCTTTGAGAGACCCAGGCTGAGATGTGGGGCAAAAGCACTGGCACCTCCGAGCCATCAATCGCTCATCTGGATACTGCAATTTATTCACCGGTACTGGTCCTTTCGTTCTTTCGAGCCCCCACATTACGTCCCGTGGGTTCGCATCCATTCTTCACTGGCAGGCTTCGTTTTGCCTGCCAATGCCTTTCATCTTTCTTTCATAGCCTGAAGTTTCGAGGATAGAACGCCCTATGTCTGACCTCCTGAACAATCCCCATTCAGCCACCAACGAACAATCTCAAATTCTTGTCGGTGAAATGGGCCTGACCGAAACGCTCATTGGGCGTTTTGAAATGGCTGCCGAAAAACTGAACCTGGACTCAAACCTGCGAACGTTGTTGCGAGTTCCAGGCCGTGAGTTTGTCGTGAACCTGCCGGTTCATATGGATAATGGTGAAATTCGCGTCTTTGAGAGCTATCGCATCCAACACCACATTGCCAGCGGTCCAATGCAGGGTGGGTTGCGATATCGCCCCGACATCACGCTTGATGAAATGCGTGCCCTGTCACTGTGGTCAACTTACACCTGTGCCGTCGTCAATGTCCCGTTTGGCGGATCAATGGGAGGCATTCTCTGTGACCCGAAAGAATTATCCCAATCAGAACTCGAACGGCTGACTCGCCGCTACATTTCTGAAATGCTCGATATCCTTGGCACAGAGCGCGATATCCTGGCGCCAGACCTGAGCACCGACCAGCAGGTCATGGCCTGGATTATGGATACCTACTCGATGCACGCACGCCATACCGTGCGATCAATTGTGACCGGAAAACCTTTTGAAATGGGCGGTTCCCACTTTGCACGTGAAGCCATCGGGTATGGCGCCACCTGTATGATCAACGAGTCGGCCAGAAAGCTGGGCATGTCACCTGAAAAAACTCGCGTCAATATCCAGGGGGCTGGCCGGCGCGGTGGGTCTGCCGCTCAATTCCTCTACGAAGCAGGCTATGTCGTGACCGGAATTGCCGATCTGGGCGGAGGCGTCTATAACCCCAATGGCCTCAACATTCCAGATGTGCTCTATTATTTTGGCCAAAAGGGAACGCTCGAAGGCTACCCAGAAGGCGATGCCATCAACGATGATGAATTGCTCACAATGGATTGTGATGTGTTGGTTCCAGCCTTCCGCCAGCAACAAATCACGGCTGAAGTGGCGCGAAAAGCCAAATTCCGGATTTTGTGTGAAATTGCCTATGGTGCCACCACGGGTATGGCAGAGCCAATCCTCGATTACAAAGGGGTGTTTGTCATTCCGGCAATCCTGGGTGAAGGTGGCGGGGCCGGGATCCGCTACTTTGAATGGGTCCAAAACCGTATGGGCTTTACCTGGCGCAAAGATGTGGTCAAAGAACGCCTGACCGACATGGTCAACAGTGCGTTCCACGACGTGGTCAATATGTCTGAAAAACACAGTGTGAACCTCCGCATGGGCGCCTACATGCTGGGTCTTGAACGCATGTCACGCGACCTGGCGTTGCGCGGGATTTACGCCTGAAGAATAGGGCTTGGGGCTTGGGGCTTGGGGCTTGGGGCTTCTTCGAAAGTATTGATTCCTAAGCACTAAGCACTAAGCACTAAGCACTAAGCACAAGCACTAAGCACCAGGCACCCATCGTCCTTCGATTTCATTATTTTTGGCTGATTTCACGGCACTTGGCACAACCTGAACCAGGCGTCTGGTCTTTTGAGACGCGGGTTCAGGTTCAAAGTGCCGCTGTTTTTTATGAAGCTGTCTGAAATTGCATCTCAACTCAACTGCACAATTGAAGGTGACCCGGAGTGTGAAATCACAGGCGTCGCCGGGCTGGATGAAGCGGGGCCGACGGATTTAGCGTTTCTTTCGAATCCACGCTACACTCCCAAACTGCAAACAACTCACGCCGCAGCTTTAATTTTAAACCAAACCGCTTCGGTGAACTGGACCAAACCCATCCTCCGGGCACCGGATGCCTATCTGGCCTTTGCCCAGGTCCTTGGTCTGTTTTACCAGCCACCTGATCTGGCCCCCGGTATTCACCCAACCGCCGTCATTGCCGCCACCGCCCAACTTGGACAGGATGTCCGGATTGGTGCCCACGTTGTGATTGGCGACCAGGCACTGATTGGTGACCGGGTGACCATCCATCCAAATTGCACGATTTACCCTGGCGTCAAAATTGGTGAGGACAGCTATCTCCACTCAAATTGCGTGGTTCGGGAATTTGTTGAAATCGGCCCTCGCTGCCGGCTACAAAATCAGGTAACCCTCGGGAGCGACGGCTTTGGCTATGCCCGCCAGGCAAATGGAAGCTGGTACAAAATTGTCCAGTCGGGTCTCGTGATCCTTGAAGCCGATGTTGAAATCGGCGCGGGGACTCAAATTGACCGGGCCAGCATTGGCGAAACCCGAATTCGACGGGGTGCCAAGATTGACAACCTGGTTCAAATCGGCCACGGTTCAACGGTTGGGGAAGACACATTACTCTGTGCCCAGGTGGGGCTCGCAGGCAGTACTACCGTTGGAAACCGGGTCACGCTGGCGGGTCAAGTCGGAGTCGCTGGCCACCTGACGATTGGCGATGGGGTACTGGCCACGGCCCAAAGCGGTATTCCCAACTCGGTCGAAGCTGGAAAACGGGTCTCAGGCTACCCGGCCATTGAGAACCGACAGTGGTTAAAAGCATCTGCCATTTTTCCCAAATTGCCAGACCTGCTCAAACAACTTCATCAACTCCAAGAGCGGGTTGCCACCTTAGAAAATCAGATTCAATCCGGTGAAAGTAGCGAACGAGTGAACGAGACACACGACTGAATTTCAATGGTTGACAGAAACATCAAGGCACTTCACGACTTCGCAACCTTGTTCTTTCGCTCTTTTGCTCTTTCGCTCCCTTGCTCATGGTCAGCTACCCCAAGGAGTCTTGCAGTATGCCCGAACCAGAAAATCGATTTCCCGAAGAAGAACAACCCAAACGGAAGCGGACGCTCGCCGGGGAATTAGCTTCAAAGCTGGCAGAACTTGGAGATGAAGATATCTCAGCCGCCATTGACGGGTTAATGTCCCCGTCTGGCGCCTATGCGGCGGTCACACCACAGGAACGGCTGGCGCATGATCGTCAAACCGATGCCGAACTGAAGGAAATGTTTAGCAATATCGTGCTTCAATTCTTGGAGCCAGTTGGCTATGCCATTCGTCAGTTGACCGAAATTGTCCCCCAGGCCGTCACCAACCCGAGCCTCATGACCACGATTCGGGGCACCATTGATGCCTGTACTGGCTCATTAAAACCGCTTATCAATGCAGCAGATACAATTAAATACCACGATATTTATGATGTTTTGAAGGCAATTGAACGCCCGCTGACTGATATTCAACAAGGCAAACGGAAAACCCTGACCGAACGAGACGCCAAAAATTTAAATCGCGATTTTACTGAACTCACCCGATTGATTCAGCAGAGCCTCGGCCAGGAACCCCAAAGTCTGCAATCGCAACAAGGGAGCGACGTCAAAGAACGGTTCCGAACAGCCAGTAATTACTTGATTTCAGAGATGTTGCCTTACTACAAAGATGTCAGCCCGGCAGATATTCAGAAAATCCATGCGGCTGGAATTACCCGACTCAATGACCTGGTGATGGCATCCGCCCAGGAAATCTCGGTAGCTTCAAGTGTGTCAGTGGAAGCGGCTGAACACATTAAACTCTGTACCTTTCGGGCGTTAATGAATACCCAATCACCGGCTCAAGCGGTACTCCCGCCAACCCGTCCGGCCACCACCACGGCGCCATCACATCCCCCGATGGCTGCCAATCTTGGATCATCGTACCCACCTCCAGCCGGCCCGATTTCGGCCCATCTTCCCCCGATGGAGGCAGCCCTCGAAGCCGAAGCAGCACCAACCTTGCCAGAGATGCCGCCAATTGAAGCCTTGCTGGGCGGAACCAGTTCGATTCCAACCCATTTTTTTGAACCAGCAGTCAATCCCGGCGAACAGGAACGATTACTGGCCACACTCGAAGTTATTAAAAAGAGTGTTTCAACCTATAGCCAGTCGGCAACAAATTTAAACGTTGAACTCGAACGCACACATCGTGCCTTGCTGAGCCTGCGAGTCGAGCGCGAGCGGATGCGCAGTGAACTCGAATTTCATCGCGAAGAACTCAAGCAATTTTTTGAACAGGCGGGCACCGAAACAGAAGAAAATCAGGATGTTCTGGCAGTTCACAAAGCCATGGTGGCCTCACTGCGCCAGGTCACTGAAATCATTGTGTTTGCAATGAAGAAAATTGATATTATCTATACTCAGATGGAAGATTCCGTGCGAGATGTACGCGATTTGGAAACTGACCTCGTTGAACTACGTCGAAAACGGCGTAGCCCCCGCGTGGGACGTTCACGTCAACCCAACCTGGAAGGTGAGAGTTAATCAGCCTGGGGAAGTTTGTGAACCGAAGGGTTGAGAGTGAAGAATGAACTGGGGGTATCATTCTATTCGCTTGCGATTCTTTCAGATTGCCCCTGGTCATCCTGTCTTTTTGTCACCTGTCACCTTGTCATTTTTGTCCATTTTTTGGAGGATTCGTGTTTATGGGCGAGGAAAAGAAACCCTCATTTCGAGTCAGTGACCGCCGCTTATTTCATTCAGACGGCACACCTCGGGAAGCACAAGAAAATCTGGAGGCTGGTGCGAGCGATACCAGTTCAACTTCAGCTTCAGTTTCACCAGATGCACCAACCCAATCAATTTCCCCTCCGATTCCCCCCTCGGCATCAATTCCAGTGACACCTGAGCCTGAATTTGATGAACCTGTCGAAGACCCCCGGTTTTCTGATTTCATTTTGAGTTTAGCCGGTCAGGCCATGATGTGTCTGGGGATGGTCAACCCTGGCTATGGCCAGATTGAGGTTGACCTTGGAACGGCCCATCACTTGATTCAGGTGCTGGATATGCTCGCCATCAAGACCCGAAACAACCTGGCACGCGAAGAATCTCACGTCCTCAATGAAGTGTTGCACAATTTGAAAGATCGCTTTGCCGCCATGACGGGAGAACCTCTGGAATGAAGAATTGAGAATGAAGAATCGAGGATGCCCTTAACCCATTTTATCGCCTTGAGTTGTGATGTCTCTCAATTTCACCTTGCTCTTCCACCAAAACCTCAATGAGTAGCTGTCATCTGATGACTAACCCTGGGGTACAGATTTTTCCGGATGACTTCTTAACACATTTTCTTCATTCTCAATTCTTCATTCTTCATTCAAAAAGTTATGCACGTCACTTTTTTGGGAACAGGTACTTCAACGGGTGTGCCAGCCATTGGATGTAGCTGTGAAACCTGCCTGTCAACCGATCCACGTGACAATCGGCTCCGGGTGTCGCTCTTGATTGAACATCAAGAGCGAAAGATTGTGATTGATACCTCAACCGATTTTCGTCAACAGGCGCTCCGGGTCGGGTTAAAATCACTGGATGCAGTACTGATCACACATTGCCATGCTGATCATGTCTTTGGGTTAGACGATATTCGTCCCTTCAATCACGTTCAGGGTCCAATTCCCTTTTTTGCCAATGAGGTTGCCTGGGCCGGACTCAGGCGTGTTTTCAGTTATGCGTTTCCACGCGAACCTCGACCAGGGATTCCACTCATTGTGCCACATACCATTGGTGGCCCCTTTTCCCTTTTTGGCTTGGAAATTACCCCCATCGAGGTCTTGCATGGCAAGTTAACCGTCCTGGGGTTTCGATTTGGCAATCTGGCCTACGTGACGGATTGCAACGTCATTCCAGAACTGGCCCTCGCCCAACTGCAAGGTCTGGAGGTCCTGATTTTGGATTGTTTACGGTACGAACCACACCCGACCCACTTACATTTGGAAGAAACTCTACGCTATATTGCGCTGCTCAAACCACAACGTGCGTTGCTAACGCATATCTCTCACAAAATGCATCACGCCCGTGCTTCAGACCAACTCCCCCCAGGGGTTGAGTTGGCCTATGATGGGTTACGAGTGACAGTCGAGGCGTGAAAATCTTTGATCAGCAGAAGCAACCTGCTGCCTCACCATTTATGCGAATTGTGCATGGCCTTGATGGCCTTGATGAAATTTCCACTCCAACGGTGCTCACGCTCGGGGTCTTTGATGGCCTTCACCTTGGCCATCAGTCCATTATGAAGATCCTGGCCCAGCGCAGCGCGGATCTGCAGTGTGTCCCAACCGTCATCACCTTTGATCCACATCCACGGGCGGTTTTGCACCCAGAGACAGCACCACCGTTATTGCAAACACTGCAGCAACGCATCGAAGGCATGGGAATTCTTGGCATTGAACAGGTTGTGATTGTCAAATTTACACCTGAGTTTTCCACCATTACCGCCCGCGAATTTATTCAAACTCAGATTTGGGAAAAATGCCGGGCCCTGGAAGTCTACCTTGGAAAAGGATTTGCATTTGGGCGTGGCCGTGAAGGACGAATTGACCTGTTACGTCAAATGGCAGGCGAATCTGGCTTTGTCGCGGCTGAAGCTGAAGAAGTGTTGTTGCGCAATCGCCGCATCAGTTCAACCATGATCCGGCGGTTGATTCGCGCGGGTCGGGTCAACCTGGCCCGGCGGATGCTGGGCCGGCCATATGGTATCGAAGGTGAGGTGATCGAAGGCCGCAAACTTGGTCGAACGCTTTCGTTCCCGACGGCAAATCTCAATATTGTCAATCGAGTCATCCCCGCCGATGGAGTCTATGTGACGGCCAGCCTGATTGATGGGGTCTGGCGGCAAAGCGTCACCAATATTGGTGTTCGCCCCACGGTTGGAGGACTTGATCGGGTAGTTGAAACCCACATTTTGAATTTTGAAGGCGACCTTTATGGACGTAACCTGAGAACACGTTTCCTGCACCGGCTCCGGGATGAAAAACGCTTTACCGGGCTGGATGAATTACGAGCGCAAATCAACCGCGACGCCAATCGCACCCGTGCCTATTTTCAGCATATTGGTGTCCAACGTTCACTGGCTGTCCTCTGAAGA
>DAOQNB010000182.1:0-4793 GCA_035335845.1 Acidobacteriota bacterium
CCGGGTTCCGGGTTCCGGGTTTCGGGTTTCGGGTTCCGGGTTCCGGGTTCCGGGTCTTCGAACTTATGTCCTTTTTGTCCTTTTTGTCCTTTTTGTCCTTTTTGTCCTTTTTGTCTTTCCAAGGCCCCTGAACTCACATCCCTAACCAGATTTTGTAATCACAACCATCACGTCCAGCTTTGCGTTCCGCACCTTTCCAAACAAATCACGGGCTTCGAATTCAAGTGGATGACTTCCAAGCGAAGCTTTTTTCTTGGGTTTGATGCGAAACACAACTTCATCGCCCATAGTTGAGACCTTCTTTGGAACAACTTTGAGCTTGAGGGCTTTGGCATTGAGTGGGGTGATTTCGACTGCTCCGACAAACCCGCCACTCCGCCGAATGCGCATCGTCACGGAGACTACATCACCGAGTTCCACCACGACGGATGACACTTCAAATCCGATTGAGAAATCTTCGACGGCTCCGATTTGCACCGCAGCAACAACCTGATGGTGAAGTCCGGCTGAAATCCCAGTGACCACCAGCACATAGTTCCCTTCCGGTGTGGCAGGCGTGGTGGACAAAGTCAACGTGGCTGATTCGCCGGGCTGAACCGGGTTTGGGGCGAATGTTGCGGAAATACTTGATTCCAAAGGACGAATACTGGCACTGAGCATAATCGGCGTGGCAAAGGCATTCATTGCTTGAGTGCGAACCGTGACCTGAACTGAACTCCCAGGCAGTACTGTCAGTTGGAGCTGGTCAAACGCAAGTGAGAAATCGCTGGTTGGTTCCAGCAGAGTGCGGAAATCCACGACAAAGGCATCCACGCTTGAGGTTTGTGAAATGTCCTGGCGCCAGTTGCTGCCAAACACGACCCGCTCTCCTCGACGGCTGATGGTGGCGTGAGGTTCGGCGAAGTACACACTGGTGTCGCTATCGGGGGTTTGGGGTGAAAACCGGCGGCTGTGATGATGGGTCAGTCGGCGAACTTCCTGACTGCCGTCAAGTTTCACCAGCAGGATTTCATCTTCAAACGGTAGCCACGAACTGGTAGAGTCTTCCAGCCGACCTTCACCGTCATAGGTGCTGACCAGGCACCAGTCAAAACGAGCTTCATTCCGACAGGAAATGTGGTTGTAAAACGACCAGTCCATATCGAGCAGAACCGTTTCCTGGCCATCAGACAGCCGGTACTTTTTGATGTAATTCCGATTGGGTTCCGGCTCATACACGCCAATCACCAGTACTTCCTCACCAGCCGCATCCAGCCCCAGATCGCTATGCCCTGAACCAAGAGGCTGTTGCCAGAGTCGTTGAAACTCCAGGTCATAGACTTCAACGCCCCGAAACGGCCCGGTTTCAACACTGGCGTAATCCACCACAATGAAGTTTCCACCAGGAGAAATCGAAACCCAGTCGAAATCCGGCAGATTTGATGGCAAGGCGAGTGTGTTGACGACCTGATTCAAAATCAGGTCAAAGAGGATCAAATCCTGAAAGCGCACTTCCCCAGTTTGTTGATTATATTTTTGCCCAACCAGTGCGTAATATCGCCCGTCATTTGAGAGGTTTCCTTCGCCTCGGGTGTTGGCAAAGTCATAGGCGGCAAAGGTATGCAGCGTCAGATCTTCACCCGTGAAAACATGAAATGAGTGCAACGCATTGTCGGGATTGTAATAGAGCAACAACGGATTGGTCGGATGCCAGAAAACGTCTTCGCCACCAACCTCCAGCCGCTTGAGAAACTGATAGGTCCGGCCTTCATAGAGCAGCGCCTCCCCGTCACCCGTGCGCAGCAAGAGCAGCGTTTCATCGGCATTCCACGCCTGTCGTTTGGAATAGTCTGGAAATACTCCGTCAAGGCCAGCCGCACGAGCATCAGTCAAGCGTTGGAAAGTTGTTCCAAAGACTGAATCGGTAATTTGAACTCCAACCAGGGGTTCTGAAATTTCAGGTTGTGGTAATGATTCGTGGCTGGTCACAAACTGGGCATAGCCCATCATCGGACCAAAGAAACCAATCCAGACCAGAACCAAACCCATCTGCAGCAGGCTCGTTCCAGGGGCTCGCCGCAGGATTGACACCGCCAACTTGATACATCTGTTTGACGTCATATCGAGACCTCCTGAACGTGAAAAAATACGCCATTCGGCCTGTATTCAATGGCTTCAGAGTTCAGAGGGCAATTGATGTACCAGAAGCAATCCTGGGGTGGAAGAAGTCGGGCTGAAAAATCCTTGGGCTTAGGGCTGAAGACGATGGGCTGAAGACGTCGGGCTGAAGACGTCGGGCTGAAGAATTGGTTTTATTTCATCCCTCATCCTTCATCCCTCATCCCTTCAATTGCCCCAAGCCCTCAGCCCTGGTTTTTTCAGCCCTGGATTTTCAGCCCTGAAAAGTCCTTCCCGTACTGTGCCTCCTGGTCGGCAATGGTTTGCAGGTAGTCATAAATCAACAACCCTTTTCCAGGTTTGACCGGAATCAGATTTGCTTCAAAAAAGCGATAGGGGACGCTTTTGCGGGTGGTTGAAGCTTTAAACTTCATCAGCACCTGAATTGGAATGAAAAAAACTTTCTGATGCGCGCTAAATTCGACCAGAAAGCCAGCCACAGCCCCAACGTTTGCGGTGCGTTCCAGATAACTCACCTGATGTGGATGAAGGTTGTCAAAATCAAGCTGTTCGCGGCTGGTGCTTTTGGCGTCGTAATAAATCGCCCTTCCCGTTGGCGCAATACATCCGCCGTAATCGGGTTCGGCACGCGATTCGGGGACAAACTGGCGTGGGTCGCGAGCTCCTTCTGACTTGAGCATGCTCTGCAAATCGCCCGCACTCAGCCTGGCACCAGATTGGAGCACATTGAGCCCTTCAACCGACGGGAGTGATAGCCCACGTCGCTTATTTTCACGGGAAACCGTGTATTTGCCAGGAATGGCTTTGCGGGTGATGCAGGCCAGACCCGCTTTTTCATAGGCTTCGTTGGTGCGGTTCAGAGCTTCCTGAAATCCGCTGCCAACATCGGCGCCTCGCCGTCGCATGGGGTGAGACATTTGAGAAACCTCGGGCTGAAGAAAACGGGCTGAAGAAAACGGGCTTGGGGCTGAAGAAAACGGGCTGAAAAAAACGGGTTTCATACCCTGGGCCCAATGTCTTCAGCCCAATATCTTCAGCCCGAAGTCTTCAGCCCGAAGTCTTCAGCCCGAAGTCTTCAGCCCCAGGCCCGTTTTCTTCAGCCCTAAAAATCAAACCGTCTTCAGGTACGCTTCATACAGCCGCCGATCAGCACGGGGCATTTCCTTGATATAAATGTAAACAATCCAGTTGATTCCATCTGGCGCCCGGTTGTATCGGACAGCAAAGCCATCCATGTGAACCGTTCCGGTTGGAATGTCCACCTCAATGTCGAGCCGGTTTTTAAAGGCTACGGTGTGATCTTTGACAATGTTGAGATGGCCAGTTGCCACGGTACCGGTCTGGATGCGCATGCCTTGTGGCGACGCATCGTGGACCACACCGGGGATGGTTCGTGATTTGTTGCCTTCATCATCGGTATCAATAATGGTCAACCGGAGCGGCAAATTGAGCGAAGATGGGTCAGGTTCGACTTTTGGCGGAGATGATTCAGCCTGGGGGTTCACGGCACCTTTGTACATCACTGATTCTTTTTTGCTGGGCTGCACCTGTTCAATCGCGGCAATGACCGCCGCCATTGATTGCGGACGATAGGCTGGATCTTTGGCCAGCATCTTCATCACCAGGGCTTCAACTGGGGGTGGAACATCAGAGTTGAGATCACGCAGCGGCTGAGCGGCTTTGGTGGCATGCGCCAGAATGACTTTCATGGGCTGCTTTTCAGAAAATGGCACGCGCCCGGCCAGCATTTCATAGAGAATAATCCCCAGGCTGTAAATATCTGACCGCTGGTCGGTTGCCTGCCCGGTGCATTCTTCCGGTGAAGTATAGTGAGGCATCCGGAAAATAACGGATCCCGTGTCAGTAACCACCGCTCCACCAAGTGAATCTTTCAAACAGGCCAGCCCAAAATCAACCACCTTGACCTGTAATTCACGTGTAACTTCATCCGCCATCAACAACAGATTACCTGGTTTGAGATCGAGGTGCAGGACTTTGGCATCGTGGGCGACTCCAAGCCCAATTGCAGACTGTCGGATAACTTCAAGCGCCCGGGGTGTTTGAAGGATTTTTTCTTCCTCAAGCTCATCTTTCAATGTTCGGCCTTCGATGTATTCACTGACCAGATAACTGGCGGCATTGGGCAACAAGCCGTAGCCAAAGGTTGAAGCGACATAAGGCGAGGAAATATTGATCAGTCGCTGTACTTCCTGTTGAAAGGTCGTTTCAGCTTCACGCGTGGTAAATAAATTGGGTGGAATGATTTTGATTGAAACCTGGCGCTGATTGGTCAAATCGGTGGCCTGGTATACATCCCCGAGGCGTCCACGGCCAATCATCCGAATCAATTGATACCGATTGTGAAAGGTTCGACTTCCGGGGAGTGATTCAGCCAGGGAAGAACCATCCTGGATACAGAATCGAGCCGAGTCGTCATAGCAGGAATTGCAAGTTGGGCATTCTTTCATTCGAACAAAAACCTTTATAGAAAATTCAAACTACCAGGTACGCCGGTTTCACCAGGGGTGAGTTGAACTTTTTTCTTTTATGTTTTTTCTGCTGGATACCTACCACGTTCGCGCAAAGCGTCGCAACTGCTTTAGGTTGCCGGAGTCGAAAATTCACTTGACGCTCGCAATCGGCTCGCGTAGCGTCCTGGCCAGAGCCGAGTTCTT
>DAOQNB010000182.1:4893-8562 GCA_035335845.1 Acidobacteriota bacterium
GTTCTTCGTTCTTTGTTCTTTGAAGGTATTGGTTCCAAAGCACCAAGCACCAAGCACCAGGTACCAAGCACCACTCACCAAGTACCACTCACCACCCATCTTTTCAGGTCGCGGAGGCCGCATGACCGGTTTTCTCAAACCCGCTTTGTCTTCTTTTAGAGTCTGGATCACGTTGAGCCTGCTCATTTTGACAGTCTCACCCTCGTTTTCACCATCACTTTATGCCCAAACAACCTCTGGAACGTTGATCGGAGATGTGATTGATCCAGATGGCAAGCCACTGGCAAATGCGATTGTAACCGTGGTCAACATTGATAACGGCACCACGCGTGCGACGCGAACGCTCCCGGATGGGTCATATCGGATGCCGTTTTTGGAGCCGGGCCGCTATGTGGTCAAAGCCCAGCGCGAAGGATATCAGGATAACCAGAGCGATACGGTTCGGATTCCACTCAACATTGTGACCCCACTCAACGTGCCGCCAATTCGATTATATCCGGTAGGCACCGCACTGCCGACCACCACACCACAAACCGAAGCGGCCAAAATCAATCCGACCGATGCCACCCTGCGCGGCAATATTGATTCGCAAACTCTGCTGGCACTTCCAATTGGGGGAATTCGCAGTTTTGACGTGATGGCATTTCTCTTCCCAGGCGTCCTGCCTCCGCCAGCGACGAATGGTGCTAACGGCCCTGGCCTTGGCCCTGGTGTTGGAACTTCCGGCCAATTTTCAGTCAATGGTCAACGTGGGAGAGCCAATAATTTCACGGTGGATGGTTCAGACAATAATGACCAGGATGTGGGTGTTCGCCGGCAAGGCTTTTTTGCCCCGGTCTCGCAATCCATTGAAAGCGTCAACGAATTTCAAATCAGCCTGCTGCTGGGCGATGCCGAATCAGGACGTAACTTTGGCGGACAGGTCAACGTGGTTTCCAGATCAGGCGGAAATGCTGTCCACGGAACAATTTATGATTTTTTCACGACGGACGGCCTGCAGGCACGTGATTTCTTTGACCTGACCGGCGGCCCATCTGGCGAAGAAAACAAGAACCGCCGCAACCAGTTTGGCTTTGCGCTCGGGGGCCCGATTGTGAAAGACCGGACACACGTCTTTTTCTCGTTTGAGCGCCAGAACGCCACCCGTCAACTGGAGCACAACTTCGCCGTTCCAACCCCAGTGGAACGCAATTCCAGCCTGATTCAAACCACGCTGGCTCAGGATATCTTCGATCTGTTTCCGTTGCCCAACAACAGCGGTGGCCCCTATGGGGCCAGCACCTTTACTCAAATTTTGCCGGGAGATGCCGATGGAACGCTTTTCTCTGCCCGGCTCACGCACCAACTCAAGTTGTTTGGGAAAGACCATAATTTCACTGGACGCTATAATTTGACAGATGACGAAACGCTGATTCCTTCCGTGGGCGGCGCCTTGCGCGGGTCGCTTGGGTCGCGAACCCGAACGCACAACATTTCGCTCTTTCTGGACACGACGCTCACGGCCACCACCTACAATCAGGTGCGCGTTTCATTTGGCCGAACGACACTTGGCTTTGACGAACAGGCGGGCAGTCCATTTATTTTTCAAACCCGTCCCCGGATTGATCTCAATGGCGACCGTCAACCTGATGGATTGACTGGACCACTTGGGCAGCTTGCCATTTCGGGTCTCAGCCCTATCGGCGTGGACGTGTTTACCTTCCCACAGGGACGGACCAACAACACGTTTCAATATGCTGACACGCTGGTGAGCACACTCGGCAAACACACGCTCAAAGTTGGAGCAGATATCCGTCGCGTCCAGTTCAATAGCTTCCTGGATCGTAACTACCGGGCACAAGCCACGTTTGCGCCAGGGTTTGTGGTGGCTGGGGCGTCGGCCAGAGTTGGTACTGGCACCGAATTTGTCAATTTCGGGTTGCCCTCCAATCTGGTGCAATCGCTGGCCCAAACACCTGACTCAACCTTGGGGTTACGCCAGACAGAAATGAACTTTTTTGTATCAGACACGTGGCGCATCCATCCCCGAGTCACGCTCACGATGGGCCTGCGGTACGAATACAACACCGTTCCAACCGATGCCAGCCAGCGCATTGAACGTACCTTCCGGCTGCGCCCGGAAGATCTTCCGGCGGGCGATCCGAACTTGAGCGGATTTTCCAAAGTGTTTTTTGACTCGCTGGCGTCTTACCAGCAGTTTTTGGATGGACGGGAGAAAATCTTTGAAGCGGACGGCAATAACTTCGCACCTCGCGTCGGCATTGCCTGGTCGCCATTTAAAAGCCAGCGGCTTTCGATTCGTGGTGGATACGGGGTTTATTACGACCCGCTGGTTGGGAGCCTGACCAGCCAGTCGCGCAATGTCTTCCCAAATTTCATTCCAGCCAGCTTCGGAGCGTCATTGATTGGGTTCAATCGGTTTAACGGCGCATTTCTCAACCCGGCGTTTTTTGGCGCCGGAACACCGCCGACCCCATTGATTCAGCCTGGAACGACCAACACGGTCGGTTTTCAATCCAGCCTGTTTGTGCCCGGAATCGGTGCCTTATTTTCCCTTCAAGCTGCCAATCCAGGACTGGCGTTTACACTGCCGGCAAAGGAGTTACGAACGCCCTACACCCATCAATTTGGTGGACAGGTTGAAGCCGTGGTCGCCAAAAATTACGTGCTTGGCGTCGGATATGTCGGTTCGCGAAGCCGGCAGTTGATCCGCTTCCGAACGCCCAACCTGGGGCCAAATTCGGTCTACCAGGCGCTGTTTTTGTTGCCCAACCAGCCGCCGACACTGATCACGCCGCGACTCAATCGGGACGTTCGCCAGCTTGGCGCCTTCACAGTGTTTGATAATTCAGCCGAAAGCCAGTTTGATTCGCTCCAGGTGCGGCTTGATCGCCAGGCCAGCGATGGGTTGCAATTTGGGATGGCCTATACCTACTCACACGCGATTGATGATGTATCAGACCTGTTTGACCTGACCGGCACGTTTGCTTTTGCCCAAAATGACCGGAAACTGCAGCTTGATCGAGGAAGCGCCAATTTTGACATTCGCCATCGGATCGTTACGCATTTTGTGTATGACCTTCCGCTGGCCCGAACGCACCGCATCCTGGGCGGCTGGCAGGTGGCCGGAATCGTCACATTGCAAACCGGGCAGCCCTTCACCGTCAACACCCAACTGGATGTCAACCTGGACGGCAACCTGACTGACCGACTCAACACCTTGCAGGGATTGATTGTATCGGATGAAGGCCGAACGCGGATTTCCCTCGCTCCGGGGACCACGATTGATTCGCTACGCGCGCCGTTTGACGTGGATTTGTTGCTGGATGGCAGCCTTGGTCGAAATACCTTCCGGGCCCAAGGCGTAGCAACGGTTGATCTGGCGTTGACCAAACGTTTTGCCATTTCCGAACGCCAGAACCTGCAATTTCGCGCCGAAGCCTTTAACCTGATGAATCGCACCCATTTCGGCATCCCGGTGCGAATTTTAGAAGCCCCTGGATTTGGCCAATCCATCAACACTTCTGTTCCCGCCCGGACAATCCAACTGGCGGTGAAGTATGTATTTTAGATACTGGGGCTGAGGGCTTGGGGCTGAAGAAAATGGGCTGAAGACTTCGGGCATAAGAATTTTTGCTCAGTGCAGATATCATTCCAACAGCCAAGGTG
>DAOQNB010000183.1:0-8555 GCA_035335845.1 Acidobacteriota bacterium
GTTAACGCGAAGAATTATAGCTAATGCACTATTTGGTTATGGTTTTAGCAACTATGAGGACTCTGTCAGTCGGGCAGATGATTCAGTGCTCAAGTCCAGAAAACAGCCATTTCCAGGTTGAATTGCACAGTTCACCAGATTTCACTAACGTTGCCTGATCAAGTTCAGTGGTTGAGCTTTTGCTGGCGAAAAATACACATTCACACCACACACAATCATATCAACTCTTGAAAAGCCTGTGCTTCTGCCAGAGGTCACTTCCGCCAGAGTGTTTCTTCAGGCATCAATAAGGAACTTTGCCCGCATGAAAGATCAATTCAGCGCAATCGATCAACAAACCCAGTCACCGCGTTTTCGCGGGTCCATACTGATCCGATGGGGTTTGTTCGGGGTACTCATTCTGACTCTCATCAGTGGTATGGTGGGGCCACACCCTTCCAGTCAGGCATTTCAAAAGCAAACACCGCCAGCCACGACCACGAAAACGCCGTCAGCCAGAGATATTGCCTGTTACCAGGCGCTGCTCAATCTTGAATCACCCTATTCATTGCTCTGTGTGGCAGCGCATCCGGATGATGAAGATGGCGCCTCGCTGGTCTATTACCGGATGAAATATGGCGTCAATACCGCATCTATCACGGCCACACGCGGCGAAGGCGGGCAAAATGCGGTTGGGACGGAATTGAACGAGGCGCTCGGGGTCATTCGATCTTATGAAATGCAGGCGGCAGCCGCGTACCAGGAGTCTCCGAATTACAACCTTGGCCTGGAAGACTTTGGGTTTTCCAAAACGTCCCGAGAAGCGCTGGCCCGGTGGGGACACGACGAAGCACTGCGCCGGCTGGTGGGATTGATTCGAAAATTGCGGCCAGATGTGGTGATTACCAACCACGACACCAAAACCGGGCATGGCCATCACCAGGCAGTCGGCCTGTTGTTGCAAGAAGCGTTTGAGGCCGCCGCCGATCCCAATCAATTTTCTGACCAGATTATTGATGGCGTTTTGCCCTGGCAAATTCGGCGGCTGTACGAGCGTGCTTTTGGTGAAACAAAGCCGGATATCTCCTTTGAGGTCAATCAGGTAGATCCATATCGGCAGGTGAGCTATGTCCAGATTACCTATGATGCGCTCAAGATGCACGCCACCCAGGGGCCCTGGCCCAGTGCCGATCTCAGCCGTCCGGTAACCCGCCGGTTTCGCCTGATCAAAAGCAAAAATGCTGGCGACCTGCCTGCTGGTAGCGACAACCTGTTTGCCGGTTTAGAAAGCCAGTCAAAACCAGATTTTGCGGAAGTCTATGCTGGGGTGGTGAAATCCAGTTTCCAGGGGGTGATGCCATCTGAGCGGTGGCGACACATTCAGAGTCTGGCAACGTCAGAAGAACGTGAATCAGCCCGTCGCCAGCTTGGTGACGAGGTGTTAAACGCGCTCCGGTCGGTTCGTACCCAGGCGCTCAATTCCAAAGACCAGTCACGAGTTTTTGAACAACTGGCTGACCGACTGGCCCAGGCCTATGCCGTGCTCTCGGGGATTGAGGTCCAGGTTCAGGCCACACCGCAGATGATTGTCCCTGGAGAAACGGCCTTTGTCCGGCTGACCATCGTCAATGGCAGTTCACAGCCAATCAGTTTGCGCCAGGTCCAGGTCAAACTGGCTGATGGCTGGCAGTCGAGTGGTGATTATTCAGCCGTTGGGAATGACGTTCAGATTGAACCTGGGAATCAAACCGATGTGAGTTTTCGATTGATGGCTGACTCTGCGCTTCGGCCAACGCAACCTGCTCCTGAACATTTGTACGAGACTGATTTCTTACAACCCCAGGCCCGGTTTACGGTAACCCTGGCGCGCAATAACATTCGATTTCAAGTCCGAACCCAGGCACGCCTGGAAGTTGCCCCGCCGGTTGTGGCACAAGGGATTCCGCGCGAAATTCCGGCTATTTCGAAAGAAGGCGATATCAAAGGCCCCGAACCGCAAATCTTTACCACCACCATCACGCGCAACTCGGCTCAGGTTCAGGCCGGAGAGGTCAGCTTTCAAACCGTGGGTGGCGTCGTGGTTTCACCAAATAAAATCAACGTGAGATTTGGGCCAAATCAGGCGCAGGTCCAGGTTAAAGTGGTGGTGACCTTTTTGCAGCCATTGGATCCGAAACAAACCCAGATTGATGTGACCTGGACGGATGTTTCAGCCGTAGCGCCGCCGGTCCCCAAAAAAGCTGCCTTTCCTCCAGTTGAGACCAAAAGTGTTCCCTCACCGCTGCAACTGGCCAGAATTAAAGTGATTCCAGTTTCAGTTGCTCTTCCGGCAAAGCTCCGGGTTGGGTATGTGCGCAGCTTTGAATTTACCCTGCCACAAACGCTGAAATTACTGGGTGTGGAGCACCGTGAGTTGCAAGACTCTGACTGGAAGCCAGGGGGGCTCAAAGAAAACTTTGACACGATTGTGCTCGACAATCGGGCGTATCTGGCGGCACCGGATCTGGCCAGTCACCAGGTACAACTGATGGAATTTGTCGAACAAGGCGGCCATCTGGTGGTTTTCTACCATAAAACCGGTGAGTTCAAATCCGAATGGGCCGCATTGCCGCTCAAGATTGGTGATCGTCGGGTGGCTGAAGAAACCGCACCGATAACATTTTTGCTTCCAGAACATCCACTTCTGAACTGGCCAAACAAACTCAGCCAGACCGATTTTGACAACTGGGTTCAGGAACGCGGTCTGTATTTTCCATCTGAGTGGGATCGTGGCTATCAGGCGCTTCTGGCGTCGCACGATACTGGTGAAGAAGCACTGCCGGGTGGCTATCTGGTTGCTCAGCGGGGAAAGGGGAGTTATGTCTATACGAGTTATGCCTGGTATCGTCAGTTACGGGTCTATCACCAGGGGACATTCCGGATTTTTGCCAATATGATTGCCTATCCGGTCCGACCCACCAACCAAAGCGAGTAGCTACTCGCTCTGTTGCTCGTCTTCAGGTTCTTCCTCGGGTGGGGGAAGGTTGCGGGAATCAATCAGAAAGGTCGTGCGGAAGTGGCGGACTTCTTCCTCTTTTTGAGCCCTGGTTTTCATCATGGCCATAAATTCGTCGAGGCTATAATCTTCAGCCACCAGATAGGTCCGGACAGTCAACGAGATTCCCAGATTGAACTCCGGGTCGAGTTGATAGCCAAAGGACGCTTTTGAAGCAGGTTCGTAGCTCAGTGACCCGCGTAACCTGATAACCCGATCATATTTCGCCATAAGTAATCCACTTGCGACTGGTGAACAATGAATTATGAAAAGGTAGATGCTTTTTATTCAATAAGATGCGCTTTTTTGTTCTTGAATTGGTATGAATCATTTCTGTTCTTCATCATTCATCATTCATCATTCATCATTCCTCTGAGTTCCCCTAAAAATCTAACACGAAGCCAGGAAAAATGTTTTTCGAATTTGCTGAAGTTCTCCTGTCGTTGCTCATCCGCGAAACCGCACGTGGTCTTTTGCGGACCTACAATGGCGTCAAATTATTCACCACCGACGAGTTTGCATCAGTCAACCGGGCATCCCACCGGCTTTTGATTGAGCAGCGGTTGCTCAAGTTGCGTCGCTATTCATCGCGCCGCCGGAGTCGTTCCCGTATTCCGGTGCTCTTGATTCCACCCTTAATGGTCCGGCCTGATGTATTTGACCTGGTACCAGAACGAAGCCTGGTCCGGGCATTGCTTGATCAGGGCTTTGACGTGTTTCTGGTGGATTTGGGCGAACCTCTGCGGCGAGATCGTCGGTTGTCCATGGATGATTATATCACAAAGCGAATCCATCGGTCAGTTCGAAAAATCAAGCAAGTGACTGGACATCAAGAGCTTACATTGATTGGTTACTGTATGGGTGGTATTTTTGCCAACCTCTATGGGGCGCTCTATCCACACGAGGGCGTCCGCAATATCATCAATCTGGCAGCACCCACTGATTTTGAAGTCATGCCGGGGTACCAGCATTTGGGAACGGTGATTGGGTCGCCGTTGTGGACGCTGGTTGAGCAACGGGGAATGGTCCCGGCTTCAGTCTGTCAATCTGTGTTTCAACTCAGCCAGCCCATCAAGACCCTGACTCAGCCGCTGAAATTGCTCTGGAATCTCTGGAACACCGACTATGTCGTGACGCAACGCGCCATCAGCCACTGGATGAACAACTTTCTCAACCTTCCTGAAGCCACCTTTAAGCAATTCTGGACGCACATTTTCCGTGAAAACCGACTCTGCCACGGCACCTTTGTTATCAATGGCATGGCGGTGGATTTTCAAAATGTTCAGGGCGCGTATCTGGCACTCGCCGGAGAAAGCGACCATCTGATTCCTTCAGAGAGCGTCTTTTCAATCCTGGATTTGATTGGAAGTCAGGACAAAACCTGCGATTTTGTCCCGGGTGGGCATCTGGGAGTCCTGGTTGGGGAAGGTGCCGCCACCACTGCCAGTCGAATTGGAGACTGGCTGACACCACGTTCACGCACCACGGCAACTTTGTCGTTTCAGCGTCCGACCCGTCGCTCATATTCCAAAAAGCAGCCGATCTCAGACCCGTCACTCCCAGGTCATCCAGTTGATTTAACGAGAGTTGCGAATTATTAGGAAAAAAGCAGATAAAGCTCTTTTCCTGGTGAAAATTCGGATGGTATACTGGTGCTTTCCTTCACTGTCTGAAATAATCCCATCTCCACTATGTACAGTTTAAAGAAGATGAATTGAATACTCCCTTCAAACATCTCCTGCATCTGCTTCCTGCACGTAGAAGGACTTTCGTGAACGTGACGAACCAGGAGCACGCCGTTCCTTCGGTCGCCTGTCAAGTTGCCCTAAACCCGTTCCCCCATCAGGGAAAACCAGCCGCCGCCCATAAAATCAACTCGTCAGCCGTACTGTTTTCAAACAGTACCCAACTCATCTAAAGAGGTGTGGCCGAAAGTACTTGTCAAGAGACTCGGCCCTCCAGGGCCAGGCTTGAGTCGTGTACCCATGACGCTATCCTAACGGATAGCCGATATTGGTAGACTGACTCAAGCTTCACTTGACCAGACCCCCGTGCAAATCACGGGAAACGATTGGGAAGAAATTAGGTACCTGCGAATGCCGCCTCAGTTCGCTGCTCTACGGTGATAGGTTAAACAGGAATGGGAGTCAGTGCCGGTGCTTATCACATCAAACCTTCCTAAATCTGGTCGAGAGGAAGTCGAATCCAGTCAGCGGTTACAGTTAGACTGGTACGCGCTACTCTCCGAAAGGGGATGTTTGAGAGTTTTTTTACTCTCAAGGGTCACAAGTGGGAGGAGTCAAATCCTTCCACTTCCACTTCCACTTCCACTTCCACTTCTCACAATAAAGGAGCGGCGTTTCCTCTCGGCTCTAAAAAACCGAGTATCCACGCCGAAGACAGGATGAAGCATGAGTCGACAACCAACGTCCAGCGCATCAAAATTACCCCCGTTCCTTCCTCAACCAAAGCCAAAAAACGCTCTAAAACTGCTCTGGTCCTGGCCGGTGGCGGTGTGACCGGCGTGGTCTACGAAGTCGGTGTGTTACAGGCACTCACTCATTTCCTGACCGGCGAATTTACCCTCAATGATTTTGATATGGTCATGGGATTGTCAGCCGGGTCGCTGGTTGGCTCGCTGCTGGTCAATGGCATCACCCCAGCCGAAATGATGGGCGCGATGGGTGAGCACCCATCAACCACGCTCTCAAAATTCTCAAAATGGGATGTCTTTCGACCAAATTTTAGCGAATTCTTTGAACGGGCCATGGGGTTGCCCTTTACGCTGACGCAAAATCTCTGGAGAAATATTTCAAACTACACGCTGGGGAAAAATCCATACGCGGAATTGCTGGATGAAATCCTCCCGTCAGCCATTTTCACCAACAGCAAAGTGGCTGATTTTGTCCGCAACAATTTGCAGAATTTGGGCCGGACCAATGATTTTCGGGAACTGGTGAAGAAGTTCTATGTGATTGCCACCGAACTGGATACCGGCGACCGTGTGATTTTTGGCGATGATGGCTATGACCACATTCCGATTTCAAAGGCGGTGCAGGCATCAACGGCGATTCCATTGTTTTACCGCCCGGTTCGGATTGGACGTCATGACTATGTGGATGGCGCAATGCGCAAAACGCTCCATATTGATATTGCGATTGAGAAGGGCGCTGAATTGATCATCTGTATCAACCCGGTGGTGCCGTTGCGCAATGATACCGATAAAAAATCAATTCCGATGTTTGGCCATAAAGGGCGCTACATTTCGGACAAGGGATTTCAGCACGTCTGGCGGCAGATGCTGCGCTTGATGTTGCATTCGCGGATTCCCGCCGGGTTGGAACGCTATCGCCGGTTTTATCCCAACGTAGATATTATTCTGATTGAGCCACGCGAAGACGACTACAAGATGTTCTTCCACAACATTATGGACTATGATGCGCGCGTATCGGTTGCCGAGCACGGATACAAAACCATGATCGCCCGGCTGTCAGAACATTTTGAAGAATACGCGGCCATTTTCGCCCGTCACGGCATTGATATTCACCCACCTCGCAAGTCGGCCCACCATGCCACACCCCGAAGTTTTGACAACACGCCACCTGCTCTTCGGCGAGTTCGCATTGCACAAGCCAATCATCGTGAGTTAAATCGGTTGCATTCGGTGCTGCAAAAACTTGACTCCAGGCTTGATTCACTGGCTGAGGAGTCAGCCAAGCCTCCGATTCATCCTGAAGGAGAGTTCAAGAGTCGAGTCGCCAATGTATAGTCTGCAGTTTGAAACAATTTATCCGATTGCCGAATTAAAGCGCCGCCGGGGTGTTACCGTAACGGCGGTGGATGAAGGCGGCATCGGTGCCGCGCTTGGGTTAGTGCCAGGAGACCGGATCCTGGCCATCAATGACCATAAAGTCCGTGATTACCTGGATTTCCAGTTCTACACCGGCTCTGAGGAGCATCTAAAACTCGCTGTCGCCACCGTTGACGGCAAAAACGTTGATTTCGAAGTCGCACTGGATGAAGGTGAAATCTGGGGATTGGATTTCGAGCAGTTTGTTCCGCGCCAGTGCGGCAACGAATGTTTGTTCTGTTTCTGTGAACAAAACCCGGAAGACGCACGCCCATCGCTCTTTTTCCGGGACGAAGACATCCGGCTGTCATTTCTGCACGGCAACTACACGACGATGACCACGCTCACAAATGACGAGTTTGAGCGCATTGTCGAGCAGCGGCTTTCTCCACAGTATGTTTCCGTCCACGCCACAGATCCTGAAGTTCGGCGTCATTTGCTCGGACGCAACAAGGCCGATGATATTTTGGGGACGATGCGGCGGCTCCTCGAACACAATATCGAACTCCATGCCCAGATTGTGCTCTGCCCGCGCATCAATGACGGGGAAGTCCTGCGTCAGTCAATTTATGAACTGGCGGAACTCTATCCCGGCGTCGTGTCAGTGGCGATTGTGCCGCTTGGGTTGACCAGGCACCATCGCAAGCGCCACCTGTTAACCCCGGTGTGGGACGAATGGTTTGCCGAAATTATTGATCTGGTCACCCCCTGGCAGAAAGATTTGAACCAGCGGCTTGGCACGAACTTTGCCTTTTTGGGCGACGAGTTTTACATCCGGGCCAAACAGCCGATTCCTTCAACACGCCACTATGGACCGTATCCACAGATTGAAGACGGCGTGGGTATGGTGCGGCGCTTTCTCAACAGTTTTCGAACAACCTTCAAACAGCGTCTGAAACGACCTGGCATCGCCGACGAGTTACGCCAGGTGACGACACTGGCCACCGGGACACTCTTTTACCCAACGCTGGCTGCTGCTGCCGAGGAAATCAATCAAGCCTTTGGAACGCAACTCCACGTGGTCCCAGTCACAAATGAATATTTCGGTCCGGAAGTGAACGTGTCGGGGTTGCTGACTGCGACTGATTTTCTGGCAGCCCGCGATCAATTCAAAGGCCAGAAGTTGTTCATCCCCGGCGAATCAGTGATGGGCGAGAATCAGATTTTCCTCGACGGTATGACCCTGGCGGATTTGCGAACCAGACTTGGGATGGATATCCAGCTCGGAGGTATCACCGGGAAGGATTTTGTACTCACGGTGCTGGGAGCAGGGCGGAAGACAGCGGGCTGAAAAAACCAGGGCTGAGGGTGTGGGGCTGAGGGCTTGGGGTTGAAGACTCGCAAGCTCGGGGCGGAAGAAAACGGGTTCAATATCCTGAGCCCGCCTTCTTCAGCCCCAAGCCCGAAAAAAATTTGAACAAGGTAGTTGACAAACGGGCATTTCGTGACGATAATGCGCGTTCCTTTGCGGATGTGGCGGAATTGGCAGACGCGCATGGCTCAGGACCATGTGGGCTTCGGCCCTTGGAGGTTCAAGTCCTCTCATCCGCATTCCCCATTTGCACCCGTAGCTCAGTTGGATAGAGCGCTTGACTACGAATCAAGAGGTCGGAAGTTCGAGTCTTCCCGGGTGTACTTTTAGAATCAAGAGATTGAGCCCGCTTGCCAGAGCGGGCTTTTTACTTTTTGGGG
>DAOQNB010000184.1:0-3748 GCA_035335845.1 Acidobacteriota bacterium
GCGGTTGAGGCTGTTGCACTCTGGCCAGAACAGACACTGGTCGTTCCAAACTCAATGGAAGGGGTGGCTGGGGTTTGAAGAATAGTAACCGAAGCATTACCCGTCGCTGAACACTGGCCGACGGTCACGGTGACTGACAAACCAACCGGACTGGTGCTTCCGGCAGTAAACGTCAGAGTTGGTGTGTTCTGGCCGCCAGTGATGGTGCCGTTGGTGATACCCCAGGTGTAAGTCGCTCCCTGACCAGCATTTGGAACAGAAGCTGTGTTTCCAGTTGACCCAGAGCACACGGCTGATGGTGCCGTAATGGTGGCATCCACCGTGGTGATCGGGATGGTTTGTGAAGCCGGGAACTGGCAATCTCCCACGATCACGGTCACATCGAGCGTTACGGAACCACTTGTGCCGGCGGTGAACTGGATTGAACTGGTACCGTCACCGCTGGTAATGGTCCCATTGGTGATGGCCCATTCATACCCGGCCTGTCCAAAATCTGAAACTGAAGCTGTATTTCCGCCTGACCCGGCACACACCGAAGCCGGCGCTGTAATCGAAACACTTCCACCTTGAATTGGAATGTCCAGCGTCGCGGTGGCTGAACATCCACTGGCTGTAACCGTGACTGAGAGGCTCACTGTGCCAGATGTTCCGGGGGTGAAGGTGATTTCACTCGTGTTCTGACCAGCGGTAATAGTGCCGTTGGTGATGCTCCAGCTATAGGTCGCTCCGTTCATCATAGGTACCGACGCCGTGAGACCCGTTTGACCACTGCAAATCAGTTGTGACGCATTAATTTCTGGCGCGGCAATCCCAGGCCGGGCAATGGAGAGCAAGTAATCACCGCCTGAGCCTTCGCTGCCTTCACTCACTCTGACATAGTAGGTGCCAGTGGTTTGAAACTGATACAAAATGGCTTCGCCGGGTGAAAATGGGGTTGTTGACGAGAGTGAGCCGGCACCGGATGTGGTTGATGAAACAGTACTTGCATCACTGACGCTCTGCAGAACGCCGTTGGCTGAGGTAAGCAATTCAAGCTGACCCGAAAATGGGTCGTTCTCCCGCGTTGGATCACAATCCAGGCTAATAAAATACAGGTCTCCGGCACTGGCGGTGAAACTGAAAACATCTACATCATTAAACCCGGAAACCGTGCCTTGAATATACCCGGATGGCAATGCGTTTGCGGTTACCACCGTGTTATTTCCTTCAATTTCAGTTTCGGCCTGACTGGCAGGTGGTTGCACCACGGCGACAATACGATATGGCCCAGATCCTCCGCCAGGGTTCGTCACTTGAAGCAACACCTCACCCGTGCCAAGTGGCGTTCCGGCCACATTGGGTGACTGATCTCCAAGCTCAACGGCATTATCGTCATCGTCATATTCCAGTGTGTCATTACCCTGGATGACCCGCACATCCAGGTCACTACCCGTCATGGTGCTGGCATCCACCACGGCAAACAGGCGGCTCCCGTCAATGGTATTCATCCCAGCGGAGAAATAATCAACCGGGTCTTGTCCTGAAAATCCGCCTTGAGTGTTACAACTCACCAGGGAAGGTGTTTCAGGATCGTCATTTGGCTCGACTTCGCCATTGCAGGGGGTGACCACCACGGTAAACTCAAATGGGGTTGATTGAGAATTGGCATCATCTACATAAATGTAAATCGTCTGGTTCTGGGTTAACGTCAGACAGCGGATTTCTTCATTTTCCAGGAAAAACGGACCTCCTGTGGGCCGATTGGCTGCCGCCAGGCAATTGATGGTTTGTGGGCTGGCGGGTCCGCAGGCATCGGAAACATACAGCACCGGGTCCAACTGGGCTTCTTCAAATAATTCTGTCTCCAATCGGACCGAGTAGGTGCCAGTTGCCGGCGCCGTAAACGAATAGACGACATCTGGTCCAGCCGCTGGATCAGGTTGATTTCCGTCCCCCTGCAGGCAGGTGGTGCTGGAATCGAGCTCATAATCCCCATTTGCAAATTCAGTGGTGCCGTTTTCCGGAATATTTAAAGTGAGCGGGATCGCGCCAGCACAGGTGTCATTGGCAGGGGGAATCAACAAATCAACCAGAAGTTGAAGCACGCTATCGGCAGCGAGGGTGCCTTCCAGTTCAACCAGAATGAAATAAGTTGTTCCTCCAGTGAGAGGGACCGTTCCTGATTCCTGTTGAGATCCACAGTTGTCATTATTGAAGCAGAAAACTTCGGTAAATGGACCGGCGCAGCCTCCCGTGCTGGTAAAGAATGAAATGGCGTTTCCTGTATTGGTCAACGTCTCGTTTCCGCAAGCCGAAATGAAATAATTTCCACTCACCGCTGGGGTAAAGGTGTACCAGATGTTGGGTGGGGTTCCCTCAACTGTACAGGATGGATCCGGATCGGTTGGGGACATTGAAGCCGTGCTCACCCCGACTGGAGCGGTTGCGGACGGGAATGGGCCCGCACCCGCAATGACCGTGGCGGTGCTGCATTCATCGTTGGTCGCCGGTTCCGCCGGTGGCAGAACTCGCACCTGCAACGTGTCAGAGCCAGCAGACACCTCACCAAACGAGTACACCACCAGATAGTAGGTCACTCCGGTTTGGAGTGCTGCCGAAACCTGTGATTGCAGCCCACAACTGTCATCGTTACAGGCAACCTGGGTAAAAGCGGTACCACAGCCGCCGGTACTGGTATAGAGCCCAAAAATGGAATCAAAATCCGAGGCTGTCCCACAGGCAGAAAAAGTGAAAACGCCATCTGATTGAGGCGTAAAGATATACCAGACGCTGTGCATCGGATCGCCACCACACGTGATTGCCGGGTCAGACGGATCACTGGTGGCTTCAACGACTGAAATGATGGAGGTGGTATAAGGGAAAGGCCCGGTGCCAGGAATGACTTCGGCTGAAGCACAGGTGTCGTTGGCCGGCGCCGCCAGCGGGCCAGAAGCAAGGCGTGGCCGTTTTGACAGTCGTTCCCGTTCAGCTTTCTTTTTCAGGTAGGTTTGATATTTCTCCTCAGACGAGAGCTGATTCAATCTGGCTTTGGAACGTGACCCGGAACTGGCTTGAAGAGTTGGGGCTTTATAACCTGCAACTGAATGAAAGGAAGCTGGTTGGGTCAGTTTCGCTGTCAGAAGGAGACAAGCACCCGTTAAAAAGGCGAACAACAGAAGCCGTATCATAGCAGGCATAGGAACTCCCAAAACAAAAAGGAATGGATTGGATTGGTTCAAGTAAAGCAAGTTAAACCTGGTATGAGCTTTGGTTCACGGAGAGATGAAACCAGGAGGAAAAAAATTACACCACAGGAGATTTGATCAAGGAATGAGACGGGAATCAGAGAAGGTAGTTACGACTTTACAGCTTCAGGCTCGTGAAATTCAAGCCTGAAAGGAAAGGGGGTTGACAGCGTAGGAGAAAGGACTGGTCAGTACCACCTGCGTGAGCGAGTGGAGTTGGAAAACCGACCGACCCACTGACGCGGGGGGACTGACTCAGTGGTTTTTCTGATTTACCTCCCAAACAAAATCCGGTAGATGCAGTCTCAAAGAAAAAGGCCCAGACAACTTATGTCTGGGCCAGGGCAAACGCCGATTGCTAAACCACACTGTCTTTTATCTATAGAGAAACATTCCGGTAATGGAATTTGATGTGAGCCAACAGGCAGTCAACACCAACTGGTGGAAAAAACAGGATTAGTCACCATCTTCGTCGCCGCCGTCATCGTCGCCGCCGTCATCGTCGCCGCCGTCATCGTCGCCGC
>DAOQNB010000184.1:3848-8554 GCA_035335845.1 Acidobacteriota bacterium
TCATCGTCGCCGCCGTCATCGTCGCCGCCGTCATCGTCGCCGCCGTCATCGTCGCTGCCATCATCGTCGCCGCTGTCGTCGTCGCTGCCGTCATCGTCGCTGCCGTCATCGTCGCCGCTGTCGTCGTCGCCATCGCTATCTTCATCTGAATCCGGGTCGTCGTCGTCGCTGACACCATCACTATCGTCATCGTCGTCGTCCTGGTCTTCCAATCCGTCGCTATCATCATCTTGATCTTCAGAATTATCGAGACCGTCATCATCCATATCGCTATCATCGGAGTTTGCGACACCATCAGCATCAATATCATCATCAATGCTGTTGTCTAATCCGTCATCATCCATATCGGTGTCCTCATTATTGAGGGTGCCATCACCATCAATATCTGGATCATCCGCATTTTTGATATTGTCTCCGTCAATGTCATCATCCCAGGCATTGGGGATGCCATCACTGTCATTGTCAGCCGTGGATGGCAGGATGTGTGACAGGCTGAGGTTGAGTGCGGTAAACGTTGAAAAGATGGCTGCCCGCACAAATTGCTCACCTGTGTTGGATTGGGTGAGGATTTGGTTCAGTGATGTGCCTGAGAGGAGTTGCGAAATTGTCTCATCAAGGCTCTGATGTGTGGCATGTGCCACCACTGCTGCCTTTGATAAGTGTCCCAGGGTTACCGATCCAGAGTATTTTTCCAATTCATCAATTGAAAATCCGGTGTGGGTTGCCAAAACGTGCATCGTAACCAGACGGGCTTTGGCATTTGGGTGGTTTGAGGTGTGATTGGCCAGGCGCTCAAGTTTGTTTGCTGTTCGATTGAGTGATTTGTTTGGAGTTTTGGCAAACGCCGCGTGATAAGGAGTTTTGAAAAACGCATAGCACAAAATTAAAGTGCCAAAAAGAAAGAACCGAAAGCCTTTATTGATTTTGCGGAAGGTGCTGGTGGATTGGGTAGTTGATTGTGCAAGCATTGACATAGTTTGGTGACGCTCCAAATGTAATAGATAGTTTTTTGTAATTCGGTGGGTTGAACGGCAAACCAGGTACTAAACCTGTGACCAGGGTATACCGGATTGGAAATACCAATTTGTTTGAAAAATTGTTTGGGAGTTCGTCGAGTGGGATGACAATACGGGAAGCGAGTTAAATACAACATAAATTCAATCATAGGTCTAAAGATTCCTTCCGGAAACTTAGAGGTTTCAACAGGAGTTTTCTTTTTAGCTTCAAATCACTACACTAGCGCCTCAAATTGAAGGGATGTGGGATGAAACCAAAGGATGAGGGATGGGGGATGAAATAAACAATTTTTCAGCCCGAAGTCTTCAGCCCAGTTTTTTCAGCCCAATTTCTTCAGCCCGAAGTCTTCCACTCGACGTCTTCAACCCCAAGCCCGCTGTTTTCAACTCCAAGCTCGCAAGTCTTCAGCCTGAAGTCTTTGTTTTCCACACTGAGGTTCACCCCATGTTGATCTATAACCAGTCCCTGGCTTTGCTTACCGACCTGTATCAACTCACGATGGCCTATGGCTATTGGAAATCGGGGATCGGTCAGAAAGAAGCCACCTTTCATCTGTTTTTCCGCAAAAATCCATTTAATGGCGGTTACTGTGTAGCTGCTGGCCTGGCACATGTGATTACCCTCCTCCAACACTTCAAATTTGACGCTTCAGACGTCGACTACCTGGCGTCGTTGACTGGACGAGACGGGAATCCATTGTTTGAAGACAAGTTTCTGCAATACCTGCAGGAAATGTCTTTTTCATGTGACCTGGACGCCGTGCCTGAGGGCACTATCGTGTTTCCGTCTGAGCCACTCATCCGGATTCAAGGCGATATCATCCAGACCCAGATTCTGGAAACAGCCTTGTTAAATATCATCAATTTTCAATCACTGATTGCCACCAAGGCTGCCCGGGTGTGCATGGCCGCCGAAGGTGAGCCAGTCCTCGAATTTGGTGTTCGGCGAGCCCAGGGAATTGACGGCGGACTGGCCGCCAGCCGGGCCGCTTATATTGGCGGATGTGCCGCGACTTCAAATGTGCTGGCTGGGAAAGTATATGGAATTCCGGTCAAAGGCACGCACGCTCATAGCTGGGTGATGTGCTTTGATGATGAACTGGAAGCCTTTCAAACCTACGCCAAAGCCATGCCCAATAATTGTGTGTTTCTGGTTGATACCTATGACACGCTCGAAGGCGTCAAAAAAGCCATCGAGGTTGGAAAATGGCTGCGCAGTGAAGGTCATGAAATGATTGGCATTCGATTGGATTCAGGTGACTTAGCCTATCTGAGCATCGAAGCCCGAAAGCTCCTGGACGAAGCCGGGTTCCCCCACGCCACGATTGTGGCCAGTAATGACCTGGATGAAACCATCATCAACAGCCTCAAACAGCAGGGCGCTCAAATTGGGATGTGGGGCGTCGGAACCAAACTCATCACCGCGTATGATCAGCCGGCCCTGGGTGGAGTCTATAAGCTGTCCTGCATTCGGGACCGCGATGGCGAATGGCATCACCGGGTCAAACTTTCCGAACAGGCGATTAAAATTTCAAACCCTGGAATCCAACAGGTTCGACGCTACTTTCACAACGGTGAAAGTGTGGCCGACGTTATTTATGACGTGAGTACTGATTTATCGAGTGGATGTGTGATGGTTGATCCAATGGATATGACCCGCCAGAAACGACTGACCGCCGGAACCCCATTTGAAGATCTGCTGGTTCCCGTTTTCCGCAATGGAAGCTGTGTGTATCAAAACCCGCCGATTGCTGAAATCCGCGCCCAAACACACCAGAACCTGGAGAAATTCCATTCGGGCGTCAAGCGGTTTGTCAATCCACACCAGTACCCGGTCGGACTTGAAAAATCACTCCACACGCTCAAGACCGATCTGGTTTTGAAGGCTCGCGGAGTCAAAAGCTAGAGAATTGAGAATGAAGAATGAAGAATGAAGAATGAAGAATGAAGAATTGAGTGGCTGGTACTTGGTACCTGGTGCTCTGGAACCAATACTTTCCAAGAACCAGGAACCAAGAACCAGACACCTTCTAAAAACTAAAGACTTCATAACCTTAGCAGGTAGTACTTATGGCAGATAAAAAGAAAAGAGTTCCTGAAAACATCCCCGGTAGGTTTTATGTAGATAGTTCTTGTATTTACTGTGATTTGTGCCGCGATCTAGCACCCCATTCTTTTGCTGAGTTTAAAGAAATGGGGTGGGCATTTGTTTATAAGCAACCAACTCTTCCAGAAGAGGAAGCTTTGTGCCTTGACGCGATGGAGGCTTGCCCAACAGAATCCATCGGCAATGACGGTGAATCCTGAACGGTATCCAAAAACTTGAGGTAAAATTCCTGTTCTTTACGGGGCAGTTTTTTAATCCGTTCCATGAATGGGTCTGTCCAAATTTTTCTGTAAATATTCAATTTGACCTGGAAAAACCAAATGGCAGGTTCTTTTTCTTAGCTTCTAAATACTAGTTAGAAACAACTTACCTGAATTTAAAAAACAAGCTAAAAATCCAGTTTAGCCATTTACACAATTTATTTGATAGCCTCTCATTCTCAATTCTTCATTCTCAATTCTTCATTCTTCATTCAACTGGAAGGTTATGTCGTCACCATATTTAATTTTCAGCACCCAATCCTATACCTATCTCCGGGAGGCCATTTGTGCGCTTGGGCATTTTGAACCGGGGTTGATTGACCGCAAAGTGTTTCCTGACGGTGAGCGATACCAGCGCATTTTGACACCTGTGAAAGGGCGTCATGTCATTTTTATCGGCGGCACCATCAGTGATTCCGACACGCTCGAACTCTATGATGCCGCCTGTGCCGCCGCCAAACACGAAGCCGAGACTTTGACCTTGATCATTCCTTATTTTGGATACTCCACAATGGAGCGGGCGGTTAAACCAGGGGAAGTTGTCACCGCTAAAACCCGCGCCCGGCTCATGTCAGTGATTCCGGAAGCCCGCGACGGGAATCGGGTCGTTTTGCTTGACCTCCATGTTTCAGGGATTACTCATTACTTTGAAGGCAATATCCGCCCGGTGCATTTGTACGGCAAACAGGTTGTACTCCAGGCAATTCGAGAGCTGGTAGATGGTGACTTTGTCCTGGCCTGTACCGATGCTGGTCGGGCGAAATGGGTCGAATCACTGGCCAATGAAATCGGGGTCAAACCGTCATTTGTCTTCAAGCGGCGCATTGATGGTGAAACCACCGCGGTGTCTGCCGTGAGCGCCCAGGTTGAAAACCAGCAGGTGATTATTTATGACGATATGATTCGAACTGGAAGCTCATTGCTCAATGCGGCGCGGGCATATCGGGATGCCGGTGCACAATCTATTGCTGTTGTAACCACTCATGGCGTGCTGCCAGGAGATTCTTTAGAAAAACTCCGAGCCAGTGGGCTGATCGAGCGGATCATTTGCACTGATTCACACCCACGGGCGATAGCCTTGCAAGGGGATTTTCTCAAGGTCAAATCTGTTGCCGGATTGCTCGCCGATTTCTTGAAAGGAAGTTCAATTTAGGGTTCAGGGGGCAAAAGACTCAAAGGACAAAAGGGACAAAAGGGACAAAAGGACAAAAGGGACAAAAGGGACAAAAGGGACAAAAGGGACGAAAAGGACAAAAAAGAGTTCGAAATCCCTGAACCCTGAACCCTGAACCCTGAACCCTGAACCCTGAACCCTGAACCCTG
>DAOQNB010000185.1:0-8527 GCA_035335845.1 Acidobacteriota bacterium
GATGTAGTTGAGCAACCGCTGATAGTGAGTCACCAGGATAATACCGTTGTCATCCGTATGGAGCTTGTTGACCCCGTTGGAGATAATCCGCAGGGCATCAATGTCGAGGCCAGAATCCGTTTCATCCAAAATGGCCAGCCTGGGTTCTAAAACCGCCATTTGCAGAATCTCGTTGCGTTTCTTTTCCCCGCCGGAGAAGCCTTCGTTAACGGAGCGGTTGATAAACGACTTGTCCATTTCAATGACTTTCAGCTTTTCCTGGAGCAAATCGTCAAATTCCAATGGGTCAAGTTCTTCTTCGCCGTGGTGTTTGCGAATCTGGTTATAGGCCAATCGCAGGAATGTGGCATTACTCACACCTGGAAGTTCAATCGGATATTGAAACGCCAGGAAGATGCCTTCGCGGGCTCGTTCGTCGGGTGCCAGTTCGAGCAAATTCTTGTCTTTGAACAAGATTTCGCCGTCGGTCACAACATAACTTGGGTGACCAGCCAGAACTTTGGACAACGTGCTTTTGCCTGAGCCGTTTGGGCCCATAATGGCGTGGATTTCACCGGGCTTCACCGTCAAATTGATTCCACGCAGAATCTCAATGTCGTTGACGGTGGCATGCAGATTTCGAATTTCTAACACAATTTCCTCACCAGTTTAGGGTTCAGGGTTCAGGGTTCAGGGTTCAGGGTTTTTTAAAGAAAACGACTTGTGCCTTGTTCCTGGCTTCCCGCCACCTGATTTGTACTTATTGAAATTGGTCACGCTCATCAGCAGGCATTGAAGTCATTCTAAGAACTCACATGAGCGAACTACTGACTACTGACGACTGACTATTGACTCATTGATTAACCAACTGAATTTTCCAGTTTCATTCCGAGCAGGCGCGATGCTTCGACGGCAAATTCCATCGGCAGTTCACGGAAGACTTCCTTACAAAAGCCGTTGATGATCATTGAAATCGCGTCTTCCTGCGAAATACCGCGCTGCAGGAAATAAAAAATCTGCTCTTCGCTGATCTTTGACGTTGAAGCTTCGTGCTCAACCGTGGCGGAGTTGTTTTGAACTTCAATGTAGGGAAAGGTATTGGCCCCGCACGCCTGTCCAATCAGCATTGAATCGCACTGGGTGTAATTGCGGGCATTGTCAGCCCCCGGCATGATTTTGACCAATCCACGGTAGGTATTATTTGACCGGCCAGCGGAAATTCCCTTCGATACAATCGTGCTGGTCGTGTTTTTTCCAATATGAATCATTTTTGTACCGGTATCAGCCTGCTGAAGATGGTTGGTCAGGGCAACTGAATAAAACTCCCCAACTGAATTGTCCCCAATCAACACACAGCTTGGGTATTTCCAGGTGATGGCCGAACCGGTTTCAACCTGCGTCCAGGAAATTTTTGAATTGTTGCCCAGACACTTCCCGCGCTTGGTGACGAAATTATAAATTCCGCCCTTCCCGTCTTTGTCGCCAGCATACCAGTTTTGCACGGTTGAATATTTGATGGTGGCATTGTCGAGTGCAACCAGCTCAACCACGGCTGCATGGAGTTGATTTTTATCGAATTTAGGAGCCGTACAACCTTCCAAATATGAGACAGATGCACCCTCTTCCGCGACAATCAATGTTCGTTCAAACTGCCCGGTATCCGGGTTATTGATTCGGAAATAGCTTGACAACTCCATCGGGCAGGTCACGCCTTTGGGGATAAAGCAAAACGAGCCATCGGAAAATACAGCCGAGTTGAGTGCGGCATAGAAATTGTCGCTGATCGGCACCACCGAACCCATATATTTTTTGATGAGGTCTGGATAGTGCTGCAGGGCTTCGGAAAACGAGCAGAAAATCACACCGGCTTCGGCCAGTTTTTCCCGAAAGGTCGTTGCCACCGAAACGCTGTCGAAAATCGCGTCAACCGCCACATTGGCCAGCATTTTCTGTTCGTTGAGCGGAATGCCCAACTTTTCAAACGTGTCGAGCAACTCCGGATCAACTTCATCCAGACTGTTGAGCTTGGCTTTGGGTTTCGGGGCCGAGTAATAAATGATGTCCTGAAAATCAATTTCCGGATAGGTGACGTTTGACCAGGCCGGCGGTGTCATTTTCAGCCACTGCCGAAACGCCTTGAGTCGAAACTCAAGCATAAATGCCGGCTCGTTCTTCTTTTCGGAAATCAGGCGGACGGTATCTTCAGTCAGCCCGCGCGGAACGACCTCCGACTCAATTTCAGTGGTAAACCCGTATTTGTATTCCTGTTCTGCAAGTGCCGCAATTGTGCTCATAATTCTCCTTCGACTAACCCTAAAGATCGCTCCACTTTTTGTTCTTCTGGTTCCTACATTGATGACCGGAAGGCGGTGGCTTCGAGTTCTCCCGTTTTTGGAATGCGCCGAAGCTGAAACAACCGCTGGTTGACATCGCCTTCGGAATGAATCAGGTGCGCCAGGGTAATTTTTCCAAGCACCTGATGGACAGTCTGGTTCAGTGTATGGAGTACCGGTCGGATGCCGCAGTCATCGTGATGAACACAGACCTCCTGGGCACCGGAAAAACTCTTGCAATGATCGTCCATCGCTTCGGTATCCAAAACGCCGATAATATCGCCAACCGAGATTTCGTTGGCCGCCTTAGCCAGCACATACCCCCCCTTGACACCTCGAACTGACCGAACAATGCCGGCATTGCTCAGGAGCCAGAGCACTTTTCCGGCATTGGCCGTCGAGATGCCCTCGCGTTTGGCAATTTCCTTGAGTGAAAGCGAGTCACCTTCGGGTTGGCGTGCAAGTTGCAGCAAACACCGGAGGCCGTACTCTTCAAGTGCGGTAATTCTCATAAACTCATTCGATGTGTGATGGTGTCACCTGGGGAAGTTGGGTCTGCTCAGAAGGCGAGCAGTGCCACTCTATTGAATACCTTACTTTTTTGTCAAGTATTGTTCCCTTTCACTCCCTGGGTTTTGCCACAACTTCCTGACACGCTTTGTCCCAAACTGCTCCACTTTGTCCAGCATTTGCACCGACTTGAACCAGAACCATTGCCCAATCAAGCCTATGGTGTAGAATCCTTTACCAGACTTTCACCCAATCACGTCCAGTGCTTTTCTCCAGTTTTATCAGGTGTTATGAAATTTTTATTGATCGCCACTGTGTGTTGTGTCTCTTCAATGGTGCATGTTTGGTCACCGCAACCACCCGCATTAGATATCCAGTCCCTGGCCTGGCTTGGTGGGTGCTGGGAGTCAAAACAACCCTCCCTGCATAGCCAGGAACAGTGGATGCCACCTTCCGGAGGGATCATGATTGGCATGGGTCGAACGGTCAAAAATGGCAAACTGGTCTCGGTCGAATTTATGGAACTGCGGCAGGATGGGTCAAATCTGGTTTTTACGGCTCATCCATCAGGCCAAAAAACCGCTCGCTTTCAGGTAACTTCGGCATCAGCAACTGAAGCTATTTTTGAAAACCCTGACCACGACTTCCCGCAAAAAATCGAGTACCGGTTAACGAAACCTGACGTTCTTGTCGCCACTGTTTCGGGAAACCTGAACGGAAAAAACCGGGTCGAACAGTTTCGGTTTTCCCGCGTTTCCTGCGAAGCACGTTGACGGACTTGTGTTCCATCATCTGAGTCTTTAGCCTACGACTTCACTCCTCAAATTTCTAACGAAGGACAGACTTCAAACTGCTATGAGATCTTTTTTCTCACGGCGTTCATTTCGCCGACTTTCCTCACTTACAGTGCTGGTGGGCCTTGTCTTAACGACAGTTGCACTGGCTTCAGCTCAAAATCAACCCTCTGAAAACCCGGTTCAAAAGTCCAGAGAGCTGGCTCGCAAGGGAATGCAGGCGTATCAAAAAAAGGATTTTACGGCTTACCTGGAAAATGTACGTGAAGCCGCCAAACTCCGGCCAAACTTCCCGCCCGTGCTCTATCATCTGGCCCGTGCCAGCTTTCTGACTGGGAATCAATCTGAAAGTCTGCGATTGCTGACCCAGCTTTCCCACATGGGAAATTACATTGACCTCAACCAGGATGAAGACCTGAAGCCATTGCAGGCCAAAACCGAATTTACCCAGGCGGTTCAAACCTTTGAAGCGTTGAAAAAACCGGTTGCCGGGGGCCAGGTGGCCTTTGAACTGGCCGAGAAAGGGTTGATTACTGAAGGCATTACCTATCTGCCCTCTGAAAAAGCATTTCTGGTCAGCAGTGTTCGCAAACGCAAAGTCTTTAAAATCAGCCAGGACGGCAAGGTTTCTGACTTTCTCACCAGTGGTCAGGATGGGCTATGGGGTGTATTTGGGATGAAAGTTGACCCCAAACGCAACCGACTCTGGCTCTGCACGTCAGTCGTACGCGAAATTGAAGGGTTTAAAGCTGAAGAAGACGGTCAGGCAGGTGTTTTTCAATATGATTTGAAAACCCATACACTCGTGAAGAAATATATCCTGCCCAACTCTGAACAAGGTCACGTTTTTGGCGACCTGGAATTGCACCCGAAAGGCGACGTGTATATCACCGACAGTAAATCGGGCGGACTCTATCGTATCTCAGCCGCCACCGATACGCTTGAACGATTTCTGGACACATCTCCTTTTGTTTCTCCCCAGGGTATGGCGTTAACACCTGATGGCAAACGGATGTTTGTCGCCGATTATTCAGTTGGAATTGGCATCCTTGATCTGGCAACCAAAACTTTTTCGCTGGTGCCGGCGACCCCGGAAATGCTACTGCTGGGGATTGACGGACTGTACCTGCATCAGAATTCGCTGATTGGGATGCAAAATGGAATTTTGCCGAAACGTGTGATTCGGCTTGATCTGGATACCAAACTGAGCCGGATTGAAAAATTGTCTGTAATCGAACGTGGAACCCAGCATTTGGAAGATCCAACGCTCGGGGTCATCGTCAATCATTCAATTTACTTTATTGCCAACAGCCAGTGGGAGAGTTTTGACAAAGATGGAACAATGTTCCCTCCTGATAAACTCAACCAGCACATTATCTTAAAAGCGTCTCTCAAATAACTGGCAGGTCTTGTGATCGTAGACATAACTGAAGTTTTAAGAACCAACCGATGGGCCAAAAGCCTGGCCTTGCTGGGCATTTGGACCATCGTCGCCACATTCTTTTCATTGCAAGGCGCCGCCTTTTACTGGCGACGCGGTGAAACGATTGTCTTTTCTGAGATTTTCCTGCCAGAGTTTACCTTTTGTCTTGTCGGAGCCGTTGCAACCCCAGGGATTATCTGGATTTCAAGCCGTTTGCGGATTGAGCGTCAGATTCTGGTGCCGCGACTGCTCTTGCATCTGATCTGTAGCCTGTTTTTCTCGGTTGCCTGGATGACGATTCCTCGGCTGGTAAACCAGACGGTGCTGAGCGTTCCGTTTAACGTGCAAACACTCATCAATTCAGTAATTTGGGGGCTGGATCGCGGCGTGATGGTGTATTGGGTCATTATTTTATTGCACCATTCCTATGTCTATCAGCGCCAGTATTTTGAATCTCAATTACAAACGTCACGACTGGAAACCCAGCTCGTCAACGCCCAGTTGCAATCGCTCAAAATGCAGTTACAGCCGCATTTTCTGTTTAACACGCTCAATTCAATCTCGACACTGGTGCTCGTTGATCCGAAGGCGGCCCATAAAATGGTGGCTCAACTGGGGGATTTCCTGCGGTTGACCCTTGAAAATTCCAGCTCCCAGGAAGTCTCGTTTCAACGGGAATTAGAATTTTTGAAATGTTACCTGGCAATTGAACAAACCCGGTTTCAGGATCGGTTGTCGGTTATGTTTGACATTGATCCGACCACCCAGGATGCACTGGTTCCAAATCTGCTGCTTCAGCCGATTGTCGAAAATGCCATCAAACACGGCATTGCTCCGCGTGCCACACCAGGAATCATTTCGATCAAGGCCACCCAGAAAACTGGCCGTCTGCACATCGAAATCAATGATGATGGACCTGGCCTCTCACGCCTCCCCCAATCCAATCGAAAACCCAAAGGAATTGGCCTGCACAACACTCGTGAACGCCTGGAGCAACTCTATGGCGACCAGTATCGGCTTGAACTGGTTGATATTCCACAGGGTGGTCTTTCAGTCGTGGTCGAATTTCCCCTTACCTCAACATTGGGGTCCCAGACTGCCGGGTTAGTCTATGAACGGAGTTTAGTTGTATGAAAATCCAAGCGGTGATTGCAGATGATGAACCTTTAGCCCGGGCTGGCATTCGGGTTTTGCTCGAAGACGACCCCGACATTGAACTGATTGGCGAATGTGGGACTGGTCGCGGGCTGGTCGCACTCGTTATTGATCAGACTCCGGACTTGATTTTTCTGGATGTCGAGATGCCCGAGATGGACGGGTTTGACACCCTGGAATCACTTCCCTCTGACGCAATTCCATCCGTTATCTTTGTGACGGCTTATGATCAATATGCGGTGAATGCCTTCGAAGTCCACGCCCTTGATTATGTCTTAAAGCCAATTGACCGCGAACGCTTTCGCAAAGCCCTGCAACGCGCCAAAGATCACATCAAACAGCAACGCGACCATTCATTGACGCGGCGCATCCTGGACTGCCTTGAAGACCTGAAAGCTCCGACCGATTTTCTCGACCGGGTTGTGATCAAAAACGGCGGCGACGTGATTTTTCTCAAAGTTGAAGAAATTGACTGGATCGAAGCGGAAGGCAACTATGTGCGGCTGCATGCCGGGAAGGATTCCCATCTGTTGCGGGAAACTTTAAGCAATCTGGAGAGTCAGTTAAATCCGGCGAAATTTATCCGCATCCATCGCTCCACGATTGTCAATTCAGACCGCATCCGCAAACTCGAAGCCCTCTTCCACGGTGACTGCAATGTCATTCTCAATGATGGAACCCAATTGATGCTCAGTCGGAACTATCGGAAGAATATCAAGGGAGTTTAAGTTTGGAGTGCAGTGGCTTGACACCGCCTTTCAAGACTAATCGTAAAAATGCGCCTTTGTATCATCTTCAACCCGCTCCAGACCAAGTCGCCAGGGCTTGAGAACCGTGGCTTTGACGAATTCTTCAAAATACAGTTTATGAACCCAGTGTAAGTCGCCACCCGACATATATTGATCAAACAAACTTGAATAATTGGTTTCAATCCGTCCAGCCGGAGCCGCAAGAAAAGTCTCGGTCTGGCCATGATAAGCGATTGAAAAAACAGCCGTTGGAACATTGAGTGCAGGCGCGGTGCCAGTTTGGGTTTTCCGCTGATATTCGGTTCGTTCCACAGTTTTGGTCTGGTATGAGGGCACGCCTTTGTGAGAAGAACTGGTTTGGACGCGTTGTTCTTCTTTTATTTTCTGTTCATACAGCTCATAAGACTCAAACGGCACATTTTCATAGGTTCGCTTTTCGACGGTGACCGAAAATTGCACCTGGTTTCCTGGCTTGGGGCGAAATCCACACGACATCAGAAATTCTGACAGCGATTGAAGAAACTCAGCTTTGACTTCGGCTGGAAAAACATCAGGGACTTTCAATGAATATTCAACTTCTGAAGTAATCCCAACGGCAGCGGCAAACTGCTTGAATTTCAACCGGTTGGTCGCCATATCAGTCAAAGCATTGGTGTTTTCGGTGCTTTTTTCAGCCCAGGCTTTAAAAGCCAGATCAATCTGTGATTGAGACAACAGGTCAGGACTTCGACTGACCAGAAACACCAGCGCCCGGAGTTCCTCCTGGGAATTTGAAGTCGGAGTTTGAAAAAATTGCGCCAGCCTGGTCTTCGCAAACTGAGGGTCAATGAGCCCCAGTTTGAATTCTGCCTGCGGTGAAGTTTTTAGTTCCTGCTGGAGCCACCCGGCCTGATTCCACCAGTAGGGAGGAAACAGCTCAGCCACAACTGTCCCAAGAATCAGGTGTTTGCCCTCCGGCAAATCCCAAATTTGTTCGGTGGTCAGCCCCTGGAGCCGCATCGCGGCAAAATAAAGCGACCACTCTGCCCGTTCGGAAATCAGGTCAATTTCATCCGGATTCAAGTACTGCATTCGACGGCTGGTCACGCTGGTATCACGGAGCAAAACCGGCCCAAGCTGACGAGTGTACAAATCTCCACGTTGGGCGAATCCGATGCCGCCATAATATGAAGTTAACCCGTTTACCAGTCGGTGATCATAGCGGGCAACCGCCCTGCGAACCGGCGGGATCATGGTTGCCAAAAAAGTTATCACGACCAATCCAGCCAGCAACGACCCGATATCAGCCAGGTAATACCACCACTTTGCCCGATCTTCCGGTGGATGTTTTTTGAGATTCGGCTTAAACCAGAAAAAATAATTCAGCCCCAGCCAGATCCCAAACGGCACGGCAGCAAGAAAGAAGACTTCCCAGTGACTGCTCAGGGTATTGCGGGGTGACTGGGCGAGCGCAGAAAAGGCCAGGAGTCCGACTGCATTTGGAATCAGCCGGTGTTGGAAAAATAATGGGAGCTTCATCATTTATTTTTCGGCGATGGAGTGCGGTGGCTTGACACCGCTTTTTCATTCCAAAACGACGTCAAG
>DAOQNB010000186.1:0-8517 GCA_035335845.1 Acidobacteriota bacterium
GTTGTGCAACACTGAAGTGATTTTGTTGACGGCATCTTCACTGGCCCCGGTAATTTCCTGGGTAAAGACGCCAGCCGTTGATTGAATCTGAATGATAGACAGCGCAACGGCGGCAATCACTTCATGCACCCGAGGATCATTCAACGAGATTTTTTGAGTACCGAAGAAGGTATTTGGGCGTTCTGCGGCTTCAGTGATCAGGCGTTTCATCAGGTACACCGCCGGGCTCAGAATTCGTTTTTTCTGTTCAATCGGCTTGTCCTGGCACATCTGCTCGATCTGTTCGGTACAGGAACGACCTTTTCCATTCTCAGGGTCAATGTGCATTTGCACTGAGGGCAAATAGTCAGGGGAGAGCAACCGCTTGCGAAGCATGATGATGAGGACTTCAAGCCCTTCTCGCACCAGCCGCTTTTTAAGCCAGACCTGAAGCGGTTCAGTCTCATTTTCCGGTCCAAAAATGTAGGACATCATGCCCGGAACGAGCTGGCGTGCAATTTGCCAGTCCGACTCATTCGTGTGCAAATCCGGCTCTTTGAAGGGGTTGATAAATTGTCCGGTTTGATGGATGTCAAAATAATTCATGTGACGACCTTTAGAACGAGAAAGAATGCCCGGTGTAAGGGGTGGCAGGATAATCAGACGGAAGGAGCGTGACGCTGTATTTTTATCTTCTCCCAACTGGAAATTTCCGGCAAGGACTTTTCACAAAATTCTACCCAACTCTTTGAAATCAGTTGACTCTGACCTGAGAGATCACAAACCAGGTGTGAAAAACTGAAGTGCTGGTATATGCTCGCGTGTTTGTTCAAACCTTTTGAATCGGCGAGTTTTCTCCGCTATGTCGCTTTCTTTGTTCCACTTACTGGGCTGGCTGATGGTTGGGTGTGTTGCCTTTGTTGGGTCAGGATGGTCATCTCAATCTGAAACCTTGCAAAAGCCTCTACCTGAACCTGCCCCAGTTGTACAAACCCAGCCGGAGCCTCAACTACCTGATAAACCACCACGCTGGAAATGGGACTATACCTTCCGCAATCGAACGGGCCTCAAGCTCAACCAGCCACACGTGGTGCAACTTTCGCGGACAATTGTTGATGTCAAAGGCGTGTGCGAATTTAACCCGACCTGGAGACTCACGGTTGAAGGCCGGGCCAGTCTGGATCCGGTCCAACGGCTGGGCTATCCAACGGGAGTTTGGGTCGAACCACGCCAGGTATTTGTGGAAGGCACCCTCAAAAACGTCGGTCTCAAACTGGGCCTCCAGCAACTGGTGTGGGGTCAGGCAGATGGATTGCGGGTCCTGGATGTGATCAACCCACTTGATTACCGCGAATTTCTCCTGGATGACTTTCTGGATTCACGCCGCCCATTGTGGATGGCACGGGCTGACGTTCCGATTGGCGCCGGGTCGCTCCAGGTCGCCTGGGTTCCCTATTTCGCTCCGGGACGGCTGCCAGTCAACACCGACGAATTCGGGTTTGGAAAATCGTTTGGACTTGGCCTTTTTGAAGCCCAGGCAGCATTGACCGGAACCATCGCTACCAGGGTTGAGCCCACCCGCCGCCCTGGGTATCGGCTGAGTTCAAGTCAGATTGGACTCCGCTATCGCCAGACGCTTGGAAACTGGGACATCACCGCAAATTTCTTTCACGGGTGGGAAGATGTCCCGACGCCATACCCCAAAGGATTTGAATTTTCACCCCAACCAACCGTGGTGTTTGAACCGAACTTTGACCGCAAAACCGTGCTTGGCGGGACGGGTGCCACGACGTTTGGACCGGTGGTTCTCCGACTTGAAGCCGGCTGGAACTTCAACCGTTCCCAATTTTTGAGAAAATCCGCCACTGACCTTGGGTTTGAGAAAAAAGGACAATTTTCCAGCGTCGTTGGGTTGGATTATTCACCCCGGCCCTGGCTCTGGCTCAGTGGCCAGTATTTTACCCAGGTGATTGCCGCACCGGGTTCGCAACTCTTTGTTCCCAAAACCAATCACCTGATGTCCGGGTATGCCAGATTCAATTTTCTTCGCGAAACTTTGAAACCGGAACTCTTTGTCCTGACTGGCCTCAACCAGTCGCAATACCTGATTCGTCCACGCCTGTATAAAAGCTTTGGCGACCACTGGAGTGTTGGTCTTGGAGCTGATTTCTTTGGCGGAAACCCCAGGCTGAATGCCTTTGGCTTCTTTCAAAACAAAGACCGGGCGGTTCTGGAAATCAAGTGGGCAAAATAAGAGCTTTATTGAGTGCGGCGGTGTGACGCCGTTTGAGATCCAAAAGATTTTCTGCTTGCCATAATATGACGAACGTCATATTATGGCGATATGCGATACCCAGCCAACCGTAAAGAAGAGTCACGTCAGAAAATTCTCCAGGCCGCGGCACGTCTTTTTCGTGAACATGGCTACAACGGAGTTGGTGTTGACGCCGTCATGGCCGAAGCTGGACTGACACCAGGCGGGTTCTATGCGCATTTTCCGTCGAAGGAAGCTCTGTTTGCCGAGGCCCTGGCTTCTTCGTTTAAAGCCCGCAGCGCCGCTGTCGGAGAAATGCTAAAAAATCACTCTGATGCCGAATGGGTTCAGACATTGATCTCAGCCTATTTAAGCCGCTCACACCGCGATATGGTCAGCGAAGGGTGCCCACTTCCGGCTCTGACGCCAGATGTGACCCGGAGCAGCCCCGAAGCCCGGCAGATGTATGAAAAATATATTCAGCGAATGGTCTCCGAAATTTCCAAACGACTTTCAACTGATACTGAACCTGATCGCTCTCTGGCCATTGCCCTTGTCTCGCAAATGATCGGAGGCTTGATGCTGGCCCGAGCCGTTGATTCACCACAATTTTCCGATGAAATCCTGAAAGCCAACCGGACGGTTGCGCTCCAGCTTTGCCAGGATCTGCTTTCTCAAAAAACCGAAGATCAACCAACGGATACCAATGAAGAATGAAGAATTGAGAATGAAGAACAAAGAACGAGTTCATCATAGTTATACCAATTTTGAATGAAGCCTTCGCCTTAGAAAATAGTCAAATGGTTCAATCAAATAAATTTAGCTGACTACTGACTACTGACAACAAACTGGTTTGAAAATTTGACCCAAGGAGATGTATGACCCAAACCGAACTGACCACCACCTGGCAACCGACGGCCTGCATCCTGTGCAGCCGTAACTGTGGCATCGAAGTCGAAGTTCGCGGGCGTGAACTCGCTAAAATTCGAGGGGACAAAGCGCATCCGGTTTCAACCGGGTATTTGTGCCAGAAAGCCCAGCGGCTCAATTACTATCAAAATCACGGAGACCGGCTCACGTCACCACTCCGGCGCCGACCAGATGGAACGTTTGAAGAAATTTCGTGGGAGACGGCCATCAGCGAAATTGCTGCCAAACTGGTCGAGTTGCGCGATACCTTCGGCGGCAAAAGCCTGGCTTTTTACGGTGGTGGCGGACAGGGAAATCATCTGGCGGGCCCCTATTCCAAGGCGCTTCGAGTCGCCATGAAAACCGCCAATTATTATTCGGCGCTGGCTCAGGAAAAAACCGGTGGCTTCTGGGTTGATGGGCGGTTGTACGGACGGCAAAACTGTCACCCAACGGAAGATGTAGAACATGCAGAGGTTGTGTTGTTTATTGGCACTAACCCCTGGCAGTCGCATGGCATTCGGAACGCACGTACGGTGTTGATAGAGATTCAAAAAGACCCCAACCGCAAAATGATTGTGATTGACCCGCGACGGACCGAAACGGCGGCCATGGCGGATCTGCATTTGCAACTTAAGCCTGGAACCGATGCCTTTTTGCTGACAGCGATGCTGGCCATGATCGTGCGCGATCACTTGCAGGATCAATCATTTCTGGATCAGCGCACCATCGGGTTTGAAGCCGTTCGTGATACGCTGGCCAATATTCCAATCGAAGAATTTATTGCCTGTGCTGGGGTCAAGCTGGCAGACGTTGAGCAGGCGGTGGCTTTGATGACCGGGGCGTCAAGTTGCGCCGTTCGCACCGACCTTGGAATCGAACAAACACTCAACAGCACGCTCAATTCCTATTTGCGGGCGCTGCTCTATTTATTGACGGGCAATTTTGGGAAACCGGGCGGGAATAATTTCCATACCTACCTGGTACCGTTGATTGGTCATTCCGAAGAGGGTGAGCGCCAAATGCGGTCAGCGGTCACGGGGTTTCCATTCATCGCCAACCTGTTGCCTCCCAATATTTTACCGCTCGAAATTGATACTGATCACCCGGATCGTACCCGAGGACTGGTGATTGATAGCGCCAACCCGATGGTGACGGCGGCAGATACCCAGGCGTATGAAAAAGCGTTTGCCAAACTTGAGTTGCTGGTGGTGATTGATGTGGCCATGACCGAAACCGCCCGCATGGCGCACTATGTGTTGCCGGCTTCGTCGCAGTTTGAAAAATGGGAGGCTACATTTTTTAACCTTGAGTTCCCGAGTAATGCCTTTCATTTGCGCAAACCATTGCTGGAACCACTCCCTGGAACCCTTCCGGAACCAGAGATTTACACCCGGCTTGTTCAGGCAATGGGCGCCCTTCCGGCTGAATTTCCCGAGCTTGCTGCCGCCGCAAAAATGGGTCGTCTCCCCTTTGCCATGGCCTCCCAAAAGTACCTCAAGCAGCATCCGGAACTGGCCGATCTGGCACCGATCATTTTGTATCGGACGCTCGGACCGACCCTCCCTGAGGGCGCGGCGGCAGCGGCTTTCCTGTGGGCAACCGCTCATCAGTTTGCGGCGCGAAACCCTGAGGCCGTCAAACGCGCCGGGCATCGCGGAGACGGGCCAATGCTTGGGGAAGTGCTCTTTGAAGCCCTGCTCCGCTCGCGGTCAGGTGTTGTCTTTAGCGTCAATGAATATGAAGACAACTGGAAGTTCATTCGTCACAAGGACGGGAAAATCCACCTGGAGATTCCAGAGATGCTCGCAGCCGTTCGTCAGCTTTCAGCCACAAAGAACGAGACAGTCTCTAACTATCCATTTGTTCTGGTGGCTGGTGAACGCCGTTCCTATAACGCCAACACCATCTATCGTGACCCATCCTGGCGCAAACAGGATCCGGACGGGGCGCTTCGGATTCATCCCGAGGATGCCACCCAGTTGGGCCTCAAAACTGGAGATTGGGTGGTGTGTGAGTCCAAACGCGGACAGGTTCAGGTTCAAGTCGAAGTTCACCCATCGGTTCAGCGTGGCGTGGTCACGCTCCCGCACGGATATGGAATGGAACATCCTTCCAATGGCGCCGGGCGGAAACGATCTGGCGCCCGCATCAACGAACTAACCGCCACCCACGATATGGATCCGATTGCCGGAACGCCATATCACAAACACGTCGCAGTGCGGATTTCTCCTCTCAATTTGGGTTGAAGAAGTCAGGCTGAGGGCTTGGGGCTGAAGATATGGGGCTGAAGGTATTAAACCCGTTGTCTTCAGCCCCCGAGCTGGCGAGTCGTTCTCCCCTGAGCCCTGAGCCATGGTTCTGTCAGCCCTAAAAAAATGGAACTCTCCAGGCATAACAGGTTGTAATGAGGTTGCTGTTTGCGCTCCCCCAACCTCAACATGAAATCAAATTCACTCTGTGCCTGGAGAAACTTATGAATCTGGCTTTGCGCCGAATCATCTTGCTTGTCTTGTGTTTTGGGCTGTTTTCAAGTTCTGGGTTTGCCGCCAGTTCCCCGCTTCCATCAAATGCGCAGGGAATTACCTTTAACTTTTACACCACTGAACTTTCCAACCTGTGCTATCAGCTTGATGCCATGGCTGGCCTGGAAATGGGCTCAGGCGAAGTATTTCGCGAACTGTGGAAAAATAAAATTGGCTGGTCAGCCGAAGATGAAAAACTCCTTACCCAGTGGCGTGAATGCCGTCAACCGTATTTTGAATCAGTCAAACTTGGGCGACTGCCCCAGGAACCACTCTATCAACCCAACCCACCGGTCCAGCCGTATGTTGATTTGAGCAAGAAAATTCGGATTGCCAGTTTGATTGCAACCCATCCTGATGATTATCAATCGGCACTGGCGGTGACGGTCCTTCCAGCCGATGCGTACCGGTTAGCAGCCATTCTTGAAAACTTTCAACTTCGGTTTCATCCGTGGTGGGAAACCGAAGGAAAACGAATCACTGAACCGTTTGTCCAGCAATTTACTGACCTCATGGCTCAGAAAAACCTGACTGAATTCAGTAATCAGGTGGCGCGGTTTTATGAGTCCCAAATTGCACCGGGTTATGCAATCAATATTTTTTTGATGGCGCGTCCAAAATCCAAAAACCAGCACACCAGCGGTGAAGTGTTTGACAATTTTTCAACGGTTGAAATCCTGGAAGGCGAAAAACCCGAGCAGCGAATTGATGTTGTGCTCCACGAAGTCTTCCACCATTTCTTTAGCTTATCGCCGGTTGAAAAACGAATCGCTCTGGTCAATGCGTTTGCAACCCACCCTGACCCGGATTCGCTGGCTGTGTATCATATTCTGGATGAAGTGCTGGCAACGGCTCTGGGCAATGGCCTGGTCTTTCAAAAAGTCTCAACCAGCCAGTATTTTGAAAAATTTGTCGCAATTGACCAGTCGTTTTACAACGACCCGTTTATTGATAAAACGGCCAAAGCCATCATGCCAGCAATTCGAAAGCGGGTTGAATCAGGCCAGTCGCTCTTTGATGGGTTTGTTGATGAATATATCTCGACGGCACGTCAGGTACTGGGTAACACGATGAGTGACCCGCAGTTGCGGCTGTTTGTCCGGACCAGCGTTTTTGCCGACGATGGCTTGCGACCACTGGCCCAGGAACTGGCCCGAGGAATTCGAGCCGGATACAGCAGCACCTACGTAGGAAATGGACTCTCGCCAGATGCTCTCACCGCTTTCGAGACTTACTCAGGTCTGAGCGGTCTTGTCGTCCTGAAGTCAAGTCAGGTCAAGGAACTTGAAAGCTGGGAAAAAATACTTGGCAAGTCGGCCATCAAACAGGCACTTCAGGCCGCCAAAAAACATCGTGCGTTTGTGCTGGCGGTCAAGCGCAACCCCAAATCAACTCTCTTCCTGGTGGTTGGGACTGAAGCGCAGTCAATTGGAACGGCGTTGAAATCGTTCATCCAGAATCACATCGCCTTTGAAGGCGTGAAATTTGAAATCCCTCACACCAAGTGAACATCTGTGGCTCAGGTGTGGGTAAGAAGGTTTTCGGCAAGGGTTATGAACAGAGTGGAAAAAATTAGCCTGATCAGGCATTTTTACAGTTTCTGTTCTATGCTGTGTAGTTCCAGCCGCATTCCTTTATACCACGGAGCACAACGTGACTCTTCAATTTATCATTGGGTTGATCTTAAGCGCCGCAATTGGGTTTTCTTTGGGGTTGATTGGCGGCGGCGGTTCAATCATTACTGTCCCGGTGCTGGTCTATGTCCTTGGTGTCGAAGCCCACGATGCCATCAGTATGTCGCTGGCGGTTGTGGGTGCTACCAGCCTGGTTGGGGCATCGCTTCACTATCGCAACGGGTGTGTTGAACTCAAAACCGGATTCATTTTCGGTGGCGCTGGCATCGCTGGCGCCGTGGTGGGTTCCAGATTTACCCGGTTGCTGTCACCCGGCACCCTCATGCTGGCTTTTGCTGGCTTGATGCTGATTGTGGCAACGTTGATGTTGACTCGCAAAGACCAGTCACATGAAGTCTCACAATCCCCAGACGCCCCGCCCAGTATGCCCAAAGCGATTGGAGTCGGCATGGTGGTCGGGTTTTTGACCGGATTTTTGGGCGTCGGGGGCGGGTTCTTGATTGTTCCAGCCCTGGTCTTGTTTGCTGGTTTGGAAATGAAAGACGCAGTTGGAACATCGCTGGTGGTAATTGCAATCAACTGTGCGGCTGGATTAGTGGGTCACCTCAGTCAGGCTCACTTTGATTTAAAGCTGACCTTCCTGGTTTCCCTGCTGGCCGTTACCGGGACCCTGGGAGGGACCGCGCTGTCAAAACGCGTCCGGGCCTCCAGCTTGCGCAATGGGTTTGCCGTTTTTGTGATTGCGGTGGCGCTCTTTCTGGTCTTTAAAAACTATGGCGCAGTGATTGGGTAATCAAGAAACTTCATAACTTTTCCCTGCTATTTCCCCACATTTGGAAATAGCTGATAAAAAACAAGTTGTCTGCAAGTTCGTTCAAATGGTAAAAGGGTTTTACAAAATAAAAACTCACCCAATGTAGAAAAAAACAAACTGGTTCAGATTGAGATTTGGGAATTGCCCGTTTGAATTCCTGAGTACCATCGAGAACCAAACCCTTTAACCAGCAACCAGCAGCAAACCCTCATTTCCTGCCTGGTTTTCTTTTGTCCAGACTTTTTCCCATGAAACTCTTTGACAATCTCTCCCCTCGTCTGGTCGTCGTGTGTCTGGCGACTGTCTTCCTGATGTATTGGAGTGCCTCCACCCAGGCCCAAACTGTTCCTCGACCCGATGATAGTGACATTCAGGACTGGAATGAATTGCAGGTCTCAAAGC
>DAOQNB010000187.1:0-8488 GCA_035335845.1 Acidobacteriota bacterium
TCCTGGCAGGTTCTTTTTTGCTCGCGGTGTCTTCAGGTTTTGTATCAGAAGGCGCCAGGTACCCTTTGCGAGCTTTCACAATCAGGTTGTTTGGCTTTTTCAAGCGAACTTCGATGGTGCGAAGCTTCCCGTCACGAGCAGTATTTTCAGGATAGTACGACAGAATGTAATACAGTCGGCTGTCTTCGACGAGTTTCTGAAATCCCAGTTGAAGATCATTGGTATTGAGCGTTGCAGTGCCTCCTGTCTCCGCCGCGAGCGTGCGGAGCGCCGAGGTGCTGGCGTTGAGCGATTGGGTTGCCAGACTATATGCCACACCGGTTTGATCTAAAAGACCACTGTGGCTGATGTCGCCGCCAAACGGGCTGAGCGCGACCAGACCGGCACTGCTCTGCGAATAGATCACGACTCCGCTTCGGGTTGCAGCGTCAATCACACGGTTCATCTCAGCGCCATGGCTGGCCTCACGGAACTCAAGCTGAAACCCATCTGAAACCAGCAGCATGGCTTTACGTCCCGGTATACTTTTGACCGAGGTGATCGCGTTTCTCATGGTGCTCAGGGTAGCGCTGGTCAGGATGGTGATGTTCGTTACAATCTGGCGTGCGGTTGATTCGACGATGGTTTCAACCGCTGCCCGGGGAAGCGGATCGCCGGTATTGCGAAGATAGGTCGTTATAGCCAAATCTTTTGCCGGCAGGTCGCCTTCAAGGATCTTTTGGGCCTGATATTCGGTCATCTGGGAGGGGTCACCCGGCAGTGTTGACGTCCTGGTCAAGGAATTGATTCGGTTGACGGCGAGCTTCATCACGCGGCGGTCAGCAGTGAGCTGTTGCAAAAACCCAGGTCCGCCGCTGGTTGCAACAATGGCGACCCGATCTCCGTCTGCGACGCTTTCATCAATGAATTTAAGTAACTGCTTTTTGACGCCCAGCATATTTGCCGTAGCAATGTGCAGGTCGTCAACCAGCAGCACCAGGGTGCGGCCTGGATTTTCTTCGGTGGTCGGACTACCAACCGGGCCGGGCTGGTTTGGGTCTGACTTCAAGCCTGTTGGTTTTGATGGAGTACCGCTTTTCACCACGGAGAAAAAAGCGATGTCTTGGGGCTTTCCGTCTTCAAGCAATTCGAAGTCTTCCAGCTTCAAATGATCAACCGGGCGTCCCTGCTTATCAGTGACCACCGCATCAATCTGCAGCAAATCTGTTCCAATTCGGAGTGTGGGTTCTTCTTCATTCCCCGGTGGTGGGGATTGTGGCGTTTGAGCCAGCGCCTGGGCAGAAAGAAGGATCAACAGGATACTCAAAAGCACCTGCAACGGCCTGGTTTTCATAGCGCTCATCCAAATATTGAAAATGCGTTTATACCATTTTGGAAAGAAATCATTGCATCTTCGAGAGGCTAAATTGCTGATAAAAGGTATTTCCCTCAGCCCTTAGCCCGATACCCCAGCCCCAAATGGTATAACACTCGCGCGAACCTGCCATATAATAATCAGACGCTCTCAAATAACCATAGAATTTTAGAAAAAGATTTCGGTTCTGAAGTGCCACTTTGTGGCTTCTTATTCTGAAAATCCATCCTGTGTGGCATCCACAGTCAGGCTTCGCTTTGCTTCAAGCCGGGCTTTGACTTCCGGCCACTCAGATTCGATGATGCTCAAAGAGACCGAGTCCCGAACCCGACCATTGGGCATGATCATATGATTGCGGAGGATGCCTTCTTCCCTGGCGCCAAGTCGCACAATGGCTGTCCGCGACTGGTGATTGAGCACATCGGTAATGAACGCGACCCGAATGCACTTCCAAACCTCAAAGGCGTGGGTCAACAACAACAATTTGGTTTCGGTGTTCACGCTGGTGCGTTGGGCACTCGCCGCCAGCCAGGTGTATCCGATTTCCACGCCCCGGTTATTCTGGTCAATATTGTAAAACCGGGTGCTTCCAACAATTTGACCTGATGATTTTTGGATGATGACGAACGGAAGCTGAATTCCCTGGGCCTGTCCGTGGAGTGCTTCCGCAATATAGGCCGCCATGTTGGTTTGATCAGGCACGATGGTCACCGTCGAGTTCCACAATTCGCCATCACTGGCAGCCGCGATGAGCGATTCCTCATGGGTTGGTGAAAGGGGCTCCAGTCGGACGTGCTGGCCTTCGAGAATTACTGGCGAAATGTCCATTGTACCTCCTGGATACTGACCAAATCAGAGTGTAAGGCCGATACGTTGCATCAGACTGGTAAATCGTGGGTCAGCGCGAAGGCTGTCCCAGACCGGGTCCACTTTAACAAAAACCAGATGGTCAGAACGTTTCTCAAAGGCTTTTTCAAGCCATACCAACGCCTGATCCTTTTCCCCCAGCCCAATATAAACTTTTGCGATTTCCTCTGGCGGAAAGTAACTCCGCGTTGATTGCGCTTTCAACTGCTCAAGTATCTTCTGCGCTTCAGCCCGATTTCCGGATAGTCCATAAACATGGCCAAGCGACCCTAAAACCCACGGCGTGTCGTTTGACTGAGTTACCTTTTGAAACTCCAGGATCGCCTTGGGGTACATTCCCTTTTGCACGTAAGCCTGGCCTAACCCAATGTGGGCTTCGCCATAGCCAGGGTCTATGTCAAGCGTCGTGTGTAATTGCGCGATGGCTTGATCAAACTGACGCGCAAAATAGTAACGAGTCCCAAGGTTTTGATTCATCACCAGTGAAAGTGGATCCAGCTCCTGGGCGCGTTTCATTTCTCGAATGGCTTCATCTGGCCGGCCCATTAACTCACAATAGATCGAGTATAAATGGTGAGTCCTGGCAATGCTGGGGTTGAGTTCCATGGCACGTTTGAGTTCGGTTTCGCAATTCCTCCAATCCCATTCATGCCGCATTCTCAGGTATGCCAGCGAGAGGTGAGCCTCAGCCAGCCCTTCGTCAATCTCAAGCGCCTTCGTTGCGGCTGTTTTGGCTTTCAGGTAGGAATCAACTGGCGGAAGTCCAGAGAGATCAGGCATTGAATACGCATCAGCCAGTCCGGCATAGGCCAGTGCATAGTTCTGATCACTTTCGATTGCCTGCTCAAAATACTCAATACTTTTCTTCACTCCTTCCAGGGTCCGCTTATCCAAGGAATAACGACCCTTGAGATAGAGCTGGTACGCCTCAACATTGTCGGTATATCGGCGTGCCAGTAGCTTGCGTTCCTCTCCCGTAAGTTCCAGGGCAAGCGCCGTTGCCAGTCGGTCTGAAATTGAGTCTTCCACCGACAGAATGTTTGTAAATTGCTCATCAAACTTGTCAGCCCAAAGATGATGGCCATCGGCCACGCTCACAAGCTGCACCGTCACTCGGATCCGTTCGCCCACGCGGTGTATGTTTCCATCCAACACGGCTTCAACCTTCAACTCCCGGCCAGCCACAACCGGATCCTGTTCGGCACGGGTGTATTTGCGCACGGCACTGGTTGGCCGCACAGTGATTTGCCTGACATTCCCCAACCGGGTGATCAAGGCATCAGCCAGCCCCAATCCAAGGTATTCATCCTGACCATCTGAAGTCAGCGAGTTAAATGGAAGAACAGCGATTGACCTAACCTGTAAACCTGCAGGCTGGTTTGACTTGCCCAACAGCCACAGACAGAAAGCCACAATCACCAGCCCGATCACAATCCAGGCGGCGACCAGCATTTTTTGATGCTGGACTGGGGAACCCAATTCAGGAGCGGCGACAGGGAGAGCCGCTTCTGTGTCTTCAGGTTGAGTCTCTCGTTCCTGCCTGACCTCGTCTTGATTCTCTTCAACAACGATGGTGGCCTGGGGGTGTTCTTCGACGGGCAGGTCAGCCCCTTCTTCATTCCAGACCTCCTCGACACCAGCGATAAACCGATATCCCCGTCTCGGAAGGGTTTCGATGTATTTTTGCTGGCTGGAAGGGTCAGTCAGAACCTTCCTCAGAATGTAAATATTTTGAGTGAGATTGGATTCTTCGACTACCGTGTCAGGCCAGACTTTGTCCAGGATTTCATTTTTCTCAAGCACCCTTCCACTATTTTCGACCAGCAGCAAAAGGGTATCGAACGTCTTTGGTTGCAACGCCACTGGCTCTCCGTCTCTGAGTAAAAGGCGGTTCCCAATGTCTATCGAGAACAATCCAAACTCATAGAAGTGCTTTATTTGCTTATTCATGCGTATCTTGAGAGATTCTTGAGAAATTCTTGAGCAGCGTCTTGAAGATTTTTTCACCACCCCTAATCCATCATCCGTCACAGGTTGAGTTGATGATTCTCAGCCAGTCCTGACCAAAGAAACTGAATGTACCATCCTGAATTGGGTGGCGCAACAACGGCTCATACACCTCAACTCCCCCTGAAATATCTATGGGCAGAAAGGAAACAGATTGAGCAAACCAGTAAGCAAACTTAGAGTCAAAACCAGATAAACCCAATTTTTTTCAATATTTTCAATACCTGTTGCCATGTGACGGTACACTTTTTAATGGCGGCAACCGGCTTTTTATTGGCATTCGAAATTTACAAACCACCAGTCTATGAGGAGTACATATTATGGATTTGAAAAGTATTTTCCTGGCTTTTTCCATTGCTTTGGCAGTAAGCCTCTTCCCCAGTCAGTCACTGGCCCAGGAAAATCTCAAACAGAGGCCAGAAGGCACCTGGAACGTCATCCTGACCGCAGATGGAGAAGGCTTTCAGGAAAAAGAACGCTATACATTTATAGCAGGTAAATCCAGAAAGGAAGGGAGCCTGATCTTTTCAAATGAAGTTGATGCCATCCCGCCCTGCGGTACTGATCAAGGCGTGTGGAATCAAACTGGCCGTGGTGAATTTGCGCTGACACACGGGGCCTTTTGTCTTGACCCGGAAACCCAGAGCCCAGGGTTCGCGATCAAATTCAGGGAGACAATAACGCTTGACGAGAGCGGCGAAACATTTTCTGGGAAAGGTATTTACGAGGTATTTGATCCCCAAGGAACTGCTGTTTTCTCTGCGACTTACACGCTGCAGGGCACCCGCATGCAAATCGAGCGGCTGCCGGGTGCGTCACGATTGGACGGAGCGGCACCAGTTCAGCCGACGACAGAACCGCACTTTGGCTGGCGGACCTGGTCTCGCGCTGAGAAATGAGCTTCGTGAGATCAAGAACAGCCAGGAAAACTGAACCATTCCTGGAAACTGCATCCAGTGCTGGTTGGACGCTGGTCCCGCCAGCACCGTGACTCTATTTCCTTCGGTATACATCGGTGTTGAGATATTTCAGGCCGGAATCAGCCATGAGTGTGATGACTCTGGCGCCGGGCCCAAGCTGTTCGGCAACCTGAAGTGCCGCAATGACATTGGCCCCCGAAGATGTCCCGGCGAAGAGTGCTTCCTCACGTGCAAGGCGGCGTGTCATCTCTTTGGCGTCATCGGTTTTTACTGGAATAATCTCATCCACCAGCGATGGTTCCCACAGCGGTGGCGTGTAGCCAATTCCGACGCCTTCGATTTTGTGCGGTCCTGGTTGTCCACCTGACAACACGGCTGATTCAGCAGGTTCGACCACAACGATTTTGATATCTGGATTGTAGCGTTTCAGAACTGTCGCCACGCCACGCGAAGACGCGCCTGTCCCGACGCTGTGAATAAAAGCATCTACCTTCCCTTCGGTTTGATTCCAGATTTCTTCGCCCAATCCATAGTAACCCGCAATGCTGTCGTGATTGTTAAGCTGGTCGGTCCAGTACGTATTCGGTTCCTGGCTCAATTGACGGGCGGTTTCGATCATATCGAGGATCAGCTTTTTGGTTGTGAGCCCACCTTCGCTCGGAACAAGCGTCAGTTCCGCGCCCAACGCCATCATTTGATTGAGCTTTTCTGGGCTAAACGCGTCAGAAGTCACAATTTTGATCCGGTAGCCTTTCGCAGCACACACCAGAGCCAGCGATGCCCCGGTGCTTCCGCCTGTGTATTCAATCACGGTGCCTCCGGGTTTGAGTCGTCCATCGGCTTCAGCCCGCGAAATCACAGTGTTTGCCATCCGATCTTTCATACTGCCGGTTGGATTTTCCCATTCGAGCTTCACCAGGATTTCCGCCCCATTGGAAGGAATAATTTTCTGAAGTCGAACAAGCGATGTATTTCCAATTGCATCAAGAATGTGCATAGGGTGGGCGCTCCTTGTTGTGACTGGGTTCTGGATGAGGCGTCAGGCAGGGTGTTTCGAGTCAAATGAAAAGACATGCCAGCTTTTCCCATCATTCTTGAAAGGGATTGGGTCAACGGTGGTACCGGTAAAATCAGCAATAGCACGCTCCCAGAACGCATGAGCCTTTTGATTTTGGTCTATCACCCGAACTTCCCACGTTCCTGGAAACTTTTTCCAGATTTCTGCTGCCACCTGTTTTCCAATGCCGAGCCGACGATAGCCGCGAAGAATAAAAAACTCCGCCATATCCCAGATATTTTCATCACCGGAAATTCGAGAACCTTTGTGAACAAACACAAATCCAGCCCAATGACCATCAACGGCAATCAGGAACGGAAACCGATGGGGTTCTGTCCAGTATAACGGAAGCTGCGGATACCCAAATCGCCCAACGGCATCAAGCTTCAGATCCATAAACTCACTAAAATCATACACATACAACTCAAGTAAGTTTGTAAGAATTGGCTCTTGTTCGTGTAAAGCTGGAAGAATTTCAATGCAGATGGGTGAGGGATTTGGGGAAATTTTCATACTACTCAACCTCACCCCACACCTTCGAAAAGTTGCGCGCTCGGAGGTCACACTCACGAATAAAAAAATAGAGTGTTCCGCCGCGCCCCCACCATTCAGCCGTGTCGTCAAATGTGTTGACCTGGAGCAAAAGTCTGATACTTGCGGCCTCAGTGTTTCGCTCAGCAGTTGAAAGGGCTTCTTCTGGAGGAAGTTCGGGAAACAGATGGTCACGCCAACGCCAGTAGCTTTCTTCATCTGTCGTCGCCGCCCATTGATCCGCATAGCCCAGCATTTGGTGAATTCCAATGTTGGCCCGCAGATCATAGCGAAGCGTTCGATAGGTCTCCCATTCTTCCTGAGTTAACCTGATATGGCCGTCTTCACTCTCTGGCCTCGGAAAGTAGCTTGTCTCAAGCGAAGGCAAACAATTTTCAACCCGAAAAGCAAGACGATTGGATTTGTACTGAATTGCTTCATACAGGGTATTGGGAAATTCGCGCCGCCTCAATTCAGATGGATCTGAATCAGTAAAAAGCACCTGCCAGTTGGCAAGATGATCCCACCCGAACAGGTCATAACGATATCCAGTGATGTGGTCCTGGATACCTGAGCTTGAACCAGTATTCGTATCTGATGCAAAGACTTGCGGGTTATAGAAGAAAGAAAGCAATCCAGAGTTCGGCAACTGGGATCTGACATCAAACGGCTGAATTTCCTTCAGGTTGATCTGCCCCACAAAGGAAAGATGGATCCTTCCATCTTCTGGCAATCTTCTTTCATTTGGATGGGCCTTTAAAAATCCTTCTGAGGGCCTGGGACATATAATTTGTGTCGTTGGCCAATCAACACCATCTGGCAAATCAGGTCGCCCACCGAGTTTACTAACACCAGCCGGAAGGTCATCTTCAACTGGCGTGGCCAGCAGTCTGATACTCGGACGATACAAAGCACGCAGTTCCTCAGCGCAGTTTTTCAAACCTGGGTGATCAGGAATACTTGAACAGTCCGTACCAGAGTGGTGATTATCCGAGGACATGGTGATTGATGCCTTTTGCTAAAATTGAACAACTGAAAGGATAGATTATTCTGATCTGTAATGGCTTACATATTTTTTCTGAAGATCTGTCAGCGGAACATTTTGGTACAGTGAAAACCAGATTTCATTCTCTATCCAAAACCGATACACAAATGCCTCAAAGGATGGCGAACAATACAGCAAGTCTTCAGCGGTTGGGGGTGCCAAGATGATCTCGTCATCTTCATCATCTTCGTCGTCTGGTTGAACGTCATACCACTCCTCAGAATACACAACACACGAATCACCGTCCGGGCCTATATAGAGGTTCCAGAACAAAACACCTTGAGAATCATAGAGAACTGGGATTACCCATCCGCCTAAATCTCCCGCACAGGGTTGTATCCGGCTAGACAGGGCAAAGCAACAGTCAGTACAAGATCGGATCTTGCCCGGTAATAAACTCGACGAAAAGAAGGTAACAAACTCTGGTGGAAGTGCAAAACTCATCTGCTCTGCCTGTTGAATCAACGAATTCATTTTGGTCAAAGTAAATTCAAGCTCAGAATATTGATCAGCAGAAACGATATTTTGCTCTGAAAGCCAGCTAAAGGTTCCCTGGAAAAAACCTTCAGGAAGAGGTGGGAGAGAATCCATCTCAAAAAAGTGATATGTGCTGTGGTGCTCAGTATCCCGATACCCTTTAAGTTCTTGTGAATACCAGCCCTTTTTGAAAAGCTCTCCACATCGTCTCATAAAAACCTCATATTTTT
>DAOQNB010000188.1:0-2792 GCA_035335845.1 Acidobacteriota bacterium
CTTTATACTCTAATCGTTTAGTGCCAGTTTTGTTTGTTCCAAAATAATTCTGCCTGATGAAATTATTTTGTATTGATCTGAATGCATTAGGTCCATCTAACCATACAGTAAGTCCATATGCGCAAATTACATTGCGTTCAAGCAAATTATTACTTGCACCTTGTTCAAACAAAACTCCAGGGATTGTTAAATTACTTTCAATTGCCTCACCAGTTGATGACAACCCAAACCAATTGTCTGTAATCTTATTTCCTGAAGCGTAGGCGCTGCCATCACTATTGAAATGACAAATTTCAGGTCCTCCCCAAGATCGAGGCCCACTCGGTTCATCTGAGCCAAAATTAAATCCTCGAATCCAATTTTGGCTTCCACTATAAATACACATCATTGACTGTAGGAAAATACTACTATTCTGTCCTGGAAGTGTTTCAAATCCTCGCCTTATACCGTCATAAATCTGAATTTCAGGGCCATTTGGGTTGGTTTCACCTCCAAATTTAGCTTGTGAGAGTCCATCCAGGAGAATTTTATTTACTTGGATGATGATCGGATCTTTTAGCGTAATCCGCCAGACCCCTGTTTGACGATTATAAGCTGGGTCAGTTGCTGGTAGTCTAAAAATGATTCGCCGGCTTCCGCCCACCCGATTTGCCAGGGCAACGGCGTCACGTAGTGTTCCAGTCCCTGAATCACCTGTGTTTGAAACCACAATTTCAGAAAAACCTGCATAATCCGATTCTTCCAGGAATCCGGCAGGTTGGGCGGATTGCCTGGTTGAAGGTTCAATAGTTCGATACATTTTTATCAGGGTTCCAATCGTTTCCCTGAGAACCACATACCGTTCCATTGGAGAACCAAAAGCTTTGTTTGCGACAGAAAGCTCTTCAAATTCTCTGATTGGGTGTTGATTATAGTAATCATTCCCTCCAATTTTTAATATTTTACCAACGAGACTCAACATTCCATCTGCCCGTTTGACCTCTGCAGATGAGAGTATATGGTCAATTAAGTTTGGGGGTTTTGTCGCTGAGTTGAATTCACCCGAGAATGAAAAGGCAAGTATTGGGTTTTGAAAGGCAATGGCCCATACAATCCAAAGAAGAAGAAAATGAATTTGTATTTTTCTCATTTAAAACCTCATCCGACGCGGGATACCCCGAAAGAATCCTTCCTTGGGAAAGCGGACTTTCGCTTCACGAATCAATGAACCTGGAGGAACCCCCAAATTATCAACTGGTTTATCCCCATCAACGGTTTCTCCATAATCCTCAAGATTGGTGTATTGTGAGGTATCCACCAGAACCGGTTGTTGACATGAATCTAATCCTAAACAAAAGCCTTTAAACGTTCCTCTTTGGGCTGCATCATTTAATGCCTCCTGCCCTTGTGCTGGATTTTGATTATAGGCATCAGCCACTTCTTGAGCCTCAGCACAATCGGTGAATGTCCCACCACCTGAGACATTGTCCCCATTGCAGTTCACAATTTCACACGTCCCATCCGGGTTACGCTGGACTGTCACCGGACAGGGTCCGGGTTTGCCAGGTCGTATCCCAGCCGGTGGATTCCAAACCGGTGGCTCGACTCCCGGTTTTTCCAACACCAGCACCAGTTCTGCCCGGTACTGGATCACATTGTCGTAGTTTGGTTTGGTCAAGACACTGATGTCATTTGTCTTATCAACCGTTTTGGCGTCAAACAGCACTCCCGTCGGTGGATGCCAGATTGATCCGTAGGTGTCCAGAAATGCCTGTGGCGATGGTGCTAAATCCCTTGATGCAAACGAGATCCGGTACGGAATCACCATCGTGAACGGAATCACCACCCGATTTGGCTGGCCTCCTACTGTTCGGACCTCAATCGCGTCAAAGTCCAGTTTGATCATCCCTTGACCGTACACCTGTCGGTAGCCGCTCGCCACCACTTCCGGCTTCCCCTGCACCAGCGTCGCGTAAAACATCTCTATTGGCTGATAGAATGGAAACCGGTCATCAATGAACTGCCGCACTTCCTCCCGTGTTGGTGGTGTCTGTTTCGCAAATTTCTGCTGCCATTCTTCTTCCAGTGCGCAGGCTGTCCGTACGAAAAACGCTTCTGCCGCCACTTTCAAATCTGGCTGCACCGCAAATGATACCGATTGCGCCTGCACCCGATATCGTTCGTGGCGGATAATTTGCACGTTCTTCGTGGTTTCCAATCCCAACACCAGTAACCAGCTCAGGATCAAAAAGCAGATTAACAACGTGCAGGGCAAAATGTATCCGCGATGACGCCGATTGAGGAACTGAGGGCGGTGTGCATTGAGCTTTTTCATAAATTATCGTCTCCATCCGGAGCCAATGGTCTGTAAATACTTGTAAATGAGTGTTTTGACTCAGAGTTGATTCTTCGACTGATTTAATAGGTTGCTGAGGCAAACACGTCACGTCCCTGCCCGGCGTTCAGGAAAACATCCACATGCGTGATGCCTCCCGAAATGGCCCGCACTGAAACCGTGTAGCCATACACCATTTCGCCCGGATTCTTTCGGCCAGGACCTGGATTGACTGGCCTCCTGGTCTCTTCTTTTGACTCCCCAAACGCCACAATGTTGCCGTCAGAATCAATCGTAATCTGTCCCGCCGCATCGGCTTTGATCTTTTGCACTGCCAGCCGCTGGGCAACCTGTGTCGCCAGCCGATTGAGTTTGAGCGAATCCTCAATCGTTTGATGACCACGCAGATCGGTGTACATAAAGCTCCCCACCAGCGACACCGTCACCAGCAAAATACCAATTGCAATCACCAGTTCCA
>DAOQNB010000188.1:2892-8482 GCA_035335845.1 Acidobacteriota bacterium
ACAACCGAATTCATCAGCGTAAAGCGTTGATCCCTGGGAAATTTCACGTAGCGTTGCAGTGGACCATAGACTTTTGGAATCAGGATTCCACGGGCGCGTTTGGTGACCCGGTCCTGGACCACAATCATCCCGCTCCCTCCATTCAGCAGGCCGCTTTGTGGATCAAACACAATGGCCTGGCGTGGGTTGAGCAAGGTGACACCTGCGGGCAATTGACTTTGGTCACCAGTTCCACCGAAGCCGGAATCCGGATCGCGGAGGGCGTTACCGTTCGATCCGCACTCTGATCAATCCCCAACCGGGCATTGAGCCGGACTTTTCCGTGCCAAAGCGGGTTATCTTTTAGAGAATCATTTCCATTGAGTCATTTGATCCGTTTGATCCAGGCAGGCGAAAATATAAAATCGGCGGCTTTTCCGGTTTGGCGGAAAATATAAGCCCGGTTTCGGAACTTGATCCTCCGCTTGAGGTTGGCCGCTCAGGGGCTGATGTGTATCAGAGAAGTCAGGTCGTGGAATTGAGTGCAGGTGGCCCCCACACAGTGACCAGATATTGTGCCTGGATGAATCCAAAAGTCAATCAGATTTTCAATTGCCGAAAATCAAAGTGTTTATTGAAATAAATGCATTTAAACGAGCTGGAAAAATCAATTTAAATTTAATCTTGGAATTAAATCTCACTGGTTGACCAAATGCCCTCTGGTTCTCCGTTGTGAACGGTAATACATCAAATCTTGTGTGCTGATTCAACACTGTGGAGGCAAGAGCCCATGAAATTACGCTGGTCTTTTCTTATTCAAAGCTTCATGACACTGACGCTGCTTTGTAGTTTTTCTCAACTCGCGGTTGCCTTTTTCCAAATTCCGTTTCCCAAACCAAAACTGCCGAAATCGCCGTCAGAATCTTCTAAACCACAACCCACACCGCCAAACCAGACTCCAGCTCGACCCGAGCGTCCGGTGACGAACGGGTCGGGGTCTCCGGTGCCTCCGCAACCAGCCCCAATCGGCCCAACGTTGTTGAAAATGTCACTCGATGTCCGGGCTGACACCATGTCGCGGTACTGGAAATTGCCCAATGAATCGTTTTACTCAAGCTGGGTGCCGCAACTCAAATTTCAGATTCAGTTTGTTGGTTCTCCCAATCCTCAATACACCGTTGAATTTACCGGCAAAGATGGAAAGCCCTGGTTTGCTGAAGATTGCAAAACCAACCGCTCTGGCCAAACCGTGGTGGATGTGTGGACTCCAGGCGCCAAACAACCATCGGATGAGCGTTCAACCATTGATACTGGTACCTATGGATTTACCATCAAGCACAAGGAGACAGGCGAAACGATCTATCAGGGAAAGTATAAAGTGACCAAATTTCATTACGGCCCAGGTATTCCAATGTATAAAAACCAGCACGCCTACGTGGTTGACAATGACTGGAATTTGCCGATTGGATATCTCTGGCTCGACACAACCGGCAATGACCGCTATGCCCCCAAACTGAAATTTGCCACGTGGTTCCGTGGTGAAGCCCGAGCCGACAATGTCGAAGGCAAGTTGTTTTATAATGGTCAGGAAATTGCCACAACAAAAAACAAAGGTGAAGCCCTCTCAAAAGTGGCACGCTTTAGCACACTCGAAGATAAACCCAATACGCGCTATGAACGGTGGGAATTGGGCTGGTATCTTGTGCTTGGATACCAGGATGCCAAAAGTGGATTCAAATATCCGGGCGCCCACATCCTCGATAAAAACCCAGGCAGCTATGAAGTCAAAGTTTTACGGGATGGGGTCATTGTCCGGGAAGTCCAATTCACAGTTGGCCCAGATGGCCATATCGTTGATAACGGATTGGCCAAACAAAACAACCTGGGTGATGACCGGATGATGGTTCCGCTGAAAGTCCTGGGCACGCTCGATGGCACCTGGAATCAGGCTTCCTGGCAGGCCGATGCTTTTTATGGCAACCCGGTGGCTGGTCTTTCAAAATAGGGGTTGGGCGTTGGGGGCAATTTGAGAAGGACAACAGGGACAAAAAGGACATAAAATTGAAAACCCGGAAGCGCGGAACCCCAAATTTTCGCCACAATAAAAAAACGATCAAACTCGAAAGCCCCCAGCCCGATGTCTTCAGCCCCCAGCCCGATGTCTTCAGCCCCCAGCCCAATGTCTTCAGCCCCCAGCCCTATAATTTGCCCCAGTCCCCCGACTGGATAAAACTGGCCCAATAAAACGGATGCCGCCATTTCTGGTCCCTGAGCATGCGCAGTTGTACGTGCCGGAGCGCTTCAGAGCGGCCTTCTCCGGCTTTGAGCCGGGTGTAAAACTCAACCATCAACTCCCGAGTGGCTTTATCTGACACTGACCAGAGACTCATCATCTGGCTTTCCGAGCCGGCCAGGACCAGGGCCCGGCGCAATCCAAACACGCCTTCACCATTTTTGACATCGCCCACACCAGTATCACAGGCTGAAAGCACCACCAGTTTGGTGCCCCACAAGTCGAGTTGTGACGCTTCAAGCGCGGTCATGATACCGTCGTTATCTTCTTTCCCGCCTTGATTGGCACCCGCAAAGAAAAGCCAGGAACGTAACAACGGATTTTTTTCTTTGATTTTCTCCGCATTGCCAGATGGCATTTCATCTTCCCGCTCAAGCAGGCGGGTGGCCTCAGTCAGTTTTTCCTGAGGCGCGTTTTGCAAAAAATAACCGTGGGTTGCAATGTGAAGAATCTGAGGTTTGATCGCAGATTTGAGTACCGCTTCAGTGGCTTCAGTTTCCAGCTTTAACCGGGCTTCGGGAAAGATCGCTTTGAGTTGATTTCCTTCCTGATGAGTTCCTTTCAGGCGGGAAAGGGGTTGGAACGATTGTCCAAACAGATTTGGTCCGGGACCCTGCATATAATTGGGGTCAGCCAGAACCAGCGGCGGATCCTGACTGGCTATTTTGGCCTGCAATCGGAGCAAATCGCGGCCACTGGTGAGGTAGGTCACCGTGTACTTTTCAACCAGATAGTGATTGGTTTCATCCCTCAGGGCAGAAAATGGAATCAAATTGAGCGCTCCGTCCGGTGAGATGAGCAAATGGGTAGATTTTCCAATCAGTTCACGCACTGGTTTCATCACCAACTGATCCAGCTTTTGGGCAGTCCGGTTCAATGAATTTGACTCAACCCCTTGTGTTCCCAGTGACAGCTTGCGAGTGCGGGGTGAGGTTTCTGGATTTGCCAGCAACTGTCTGAAGTCCTGGACAACGCGCTCAATCGGTTCAGCTTCGCCCAAATCAACCCAGTTGACACTCCCGCTCCCGGTCATCAGGTACACAACATAGTGCGGTGCACCTGAGACCTGTGTTTTCACATGGTACGGTTGGTAAATCGCAAACTCGACCAGTGCTGCATTGGCCGGGATCAGTTTCTGAATGGCTTCGAGGGTAATGGGCTGGGTCTGGACTCGATATTCAATACTCCGGGCACTGATTTTGGCTTCGATGGCCTCTCCCTGGGTTTCCAGTGCTTTGACCCTGGCCTGATACACCTCAAGCGTATCTTTTTCCGGTCCCTTGAGAGTCAGGTTTGAAAGTTGTTTTTTTACCAGAGTCAGTTCATTGAGCAATGCCTGATCTTCAGGTGTGGCCCGGCGCCTGAGACTTTCAATCCCGGACGCCATGGCATCCAGTTCCCGGCCTTTGCGACGCAAAACAACTGTGAACGCCGTTTGCAGGGCGTCTAAACTTTGGGGCGCGCCCTGAGTGTGTAATGAAATGGTTTGATCGGTGTAGTATCCCGATTGCTCCAGATACAGCCCTTTTTGATTTTCAGAACCAGTCACCAGATTGCGACACAGGTCACGTTCGACCACTTCGTTGGTCTGTATCTGATAGCGGATTGCCTGGGGGAGCTCACCTTTCGCCCAGTATAATTTGGCCAGATGGTTTAAGACATTGGCCACGGATGGATGGTCAGGCCCAAGCTTTTTCTCCCAGATGGCCAGTGCCCGCAGATACAGCGGCTCGGCCCGTGTATAGTCTCCCTGGAGCTGGTAAATCCGACCCAGGTTGTTGAGCCGGGTGGCAACGGATGGATGGTCAGGACCAACTGTCTTCTCCTTGATGGCCAGCGACTGTTTAAAAAGGGCTTCGGCCCGTGCGTAGTCCGCCCGATTATAGTAGACCCAGGCCAGATTGTTGATCGTGCGGGCCGTCGCTGGATGTTCAGAGCCAAACACTTTCTCCTGGATGACCAGTGCCTGCCGTAACAGCGATTCAGCTTTCGCCAGGTCGCCTTCGTCCATATAGACAATGGCCATGTTATTCATGGTCGTGGCTGCCGACGATGCGTTCAGACCAGATGTTTTTTCATCAATGGCCAAAGCCCGCAGGTAGAGCGGCTTTGCATTTGCGTAATCGCCCTTCTCATAGTAGAGCAACGCCAGATCATTCAGGCTCTTGCCAACCGATGGATCATCAGGACCCAGTGCTTTTTCTTTGATGGCCAGGGCGCGCAGGTAAAGCACTTCTGCCCGTGCATAGTCACCTTTGTCACAGTACAGCGAGGCCAGCTCACTGAGTGCGGAGCCGACCGATGGATCATCTGGGCCCGTTGTTTTCTCGGCAATGGCCAGCACCCGCTGGAAAAGCGGCTCTGCTTTGTCATATTCGCCTTGTGTCTGATAGAGCCCTGCCAGGTTTTCGAGCCGGGTAACAACCGATGGATGATCTGGCCCCAGTGCTTTTTCTTTGATGGCCAGAGACCGCAGATACAGCGCCTCAGCCCGTGTATAGTCACCTGTGTCCTGATACAACCTGGCCAGGTTGTTGAGCGTGGTGGCGACTGATGGGTGGTCCGGACCAAGTGCTTTCTCCTGAATGGCAATCGCCCGCACAAAAAACGGCTCGGCTTTGGCGTACTCGCCCTTTTCCTGAACGAGCAGGGCCAGATCGTGGAGCTTATCAGCCAGAGCCAGATCCTCTGGGCCAAAAATCCGCTCAGCAATCTCCACTACCCGGAGTGCGAGCGGCAGAGCTTCATCCAGTTTTTCTTTATTTTGCAGGTCCGTAATCTGGATGGTGAGCCGGTCTAAGTCAATTTTTGCCCGGTCCTGGTCAGTCGCTGGCCGAGGCGGCGCCAGTTTCAACTCATATGTTCCAGGCTGACCGGTTGGCTCCAGAGATTTTACTTCGAGGGTGTATTGACCAGTTTGCTCAACGATATAGCGGACTGGTTCTGGTCCCTCAGTCCCATTGGGGCTATCAACTTCCTCGACAACGTTCCCATCGGGCCCAATCAACCGGACAATCACATCAATCCCGTGCTGCTCCACGACCAGATTGAAAAAGTCTTTCGCCGTCAGTGTCAGATGATAAGTATGGCTCTCACCTGTCTTTAAGGCTTGAGGCGATACTGGCAGACTGGTTTGAGTGGTGTGTGAAGTGCCTGAAAGGGAACGGATCATGAACTTTGGATGGGTGGTCATCCCAGGCCAATGATCGGCCAGAACTGAATTTCCGGTTCCTGGTGGCAGGATCAATGTCATGTCAGAGTTGATTGAAAATGCGATTCCGACTCCAAACAAAACGCCGACCCCGGCTCTAACCAACC
>DAOQNB010000189.1:0-8463 GCA_035335845.1 Acidobacteriota bacterium
TCGTCTGGTGAGATCAGGTTGAGTGGTGACGATTGGCAATCGTGACATAACCCCGACGGTAAGAGCTTAAAAGTTCCTCGAAACCAAAAGTGCTCACAGATACATATAGAATTTCAGATAAAGAAACCACGGAAACCACGGAACACACAGAAAATAAATCCAAATTCTTCAATCATTTCTGAGACGTCCCAAAACAAATACTCAGGAAATATTTATCTGAAAGGCTATCGTTGCTGAGGTGCTGGCATCCTACTGGTATCAATCGGTTGCTCTTCGCTCAGGTGTCAGCCGGATACCAGCACCCCGACCAGGTTTCTATACCTCCGAAGCCTGTATCTGAAGTGGCCGAATGACCCTGACCACTGGATACTGGTTCATATCTGGCTCAAGATAGCCAGAGCGTTCATAAAAGAAAGTCAATCTGGCTTTTGGATCGGCGGCAAACGCTTCGTCTTCTTCAAGCCGGGCTTCAAATTCATCCAGGAGTTCCGGATCCAGTTCGCACATGCGTTGGGCGATGGGCTCCATCACATACGCTTCAAAATCCTCTTTTTGCTCAAAAATTGGATTGAAAAAACCCCATTTGACGGCGGAATCACAGGCCTCGGGCTCCAGCAGGTTCATTGCAACCCGGGCTGCCCGTTGATTCATGGGGACATACACTGATCCACGTGGCATAACCCGTTTTTCCATCATCAGTTGGGCTGCAAAACTGACCAGGAGTCTGCCTTCAAATGGCTGAGGTGCCCAACTGACATTTGAAAAGACATAGCTTTCAAACACATCTGAAACCGGCTGATTCAAGACTTTGGTTTCAACCCCATGCAGTCTGAGCAGCTCAATAATTTGTCGCCACTGTGGAGGCACGATATACCCGAGCGGCATACTTGGCGCCGCAATCGTGGTAATTTTGTTATAGAACCGGGATGGAATATCCACCGGTTCTGACCCATAGACGACATAAGGGGCACCGGAAATCTCGCCCTCTTCGATTGAAGATTCAATCCCTTTTAGAATAATCGGCTCACCTTCATCGCTGGTTACGCCAGCCATAAACAGTTTATTTGAAGGGTGATACGTTGAGCCCAGTTGTGATATTTCTGCATCTGCTGCCTGAACTGCCTGTTTGAGTTCACGGGCGTGGGAAGACAGGTATTCGAGTGTATTGACCATCAGGTCATAATGTGCCCAGGTCTGGGTGCGGTGTGTTTTCAGGCTATGGGTTTCAACCAGGAGTCCTGGACGGTGGTGAGTGGCGACATAGCCATTTGAATAGCGGGCCTGATTGGGGCCACCCTCAACCCCTTCGCTCAGATCCAGGCGGTTCATCGGTTCATAATAAAATCCAATAATGTGGCCATCGTCTTCCATTCCCTGCATAACAGCAGGCAGAAACTGGTCTTTGGTCCAGGCGCCGACGGTCGGCCAGATTTCCTGTTCCGTTGGCATACAAATCGTGACGTCATACTGATGATCGAGTCCATCGGTGACGTGGTTATCCATAAAAAAGTCAGGCAGCCAGGTATTCCATAATTTCAACCAGGCACGCATTTCGGGTGTGTCAGCTTTAATATAGTCTCGATTGAGGTTATAGCGCTGGGCATTGGCCCGGAATCCCATTTCCCGTGGGCCATTCTGGTTAATTCGATTAAAAGGGGATAACCGCTCATGCCCATCTACATTAAAAACTGGAATAAACAGCAGTGTCAGGTTTTCCAGCCAGTGAGCATATTTTTTACTGACCAGAATATCCCGGATCAGCATAAAGGATGCGTCTTTCCCGGAGATTTCACCAGGGTGGATCCCATTTTGAATCAAAACCACCAGTTTGTCCGATTTTCGGGCCAGATCAGGTTTAAAAGCCTTGTCCTCAGAAACACAAAAAACCATCAAGTCACGATCCTGCCCTGATTTTCCAAAAGACCAGGATTTGAAAAAAGGAGAGAGTTTTTTCATCCGCAATGCATATCGGAAAACTTCGCCATAGCGGCCAGACTGTTCGTAATTGGTTCGTTCACAATGGGTAAGGAGGTAAGGGGGCGCTGCCGCCGTGCTGGCAGCCAGTGATTTGATTTCTTTTGCAGCGGGTGATTCATAACCCGAAAGGGGAGGCATGGGAGGAAAATTTGTTTTCATAGGCAGTATTCAATTGGGAATCGGGGAAATAAAGGGTTTGGTTGCCAGCAGGGTGTAATCCATTGGCCTGAAAAGTCAACCCCTGTCAAAAAAATTCAGCCCGATTGTAGCCGCTGGTTGCCAGAAACAGCCATTCACTTTGACCGAAAAGTGACGAAAGGTTCTCAAAAAACCTCCAGTTTGCAGGCTTCTGATAATTGACCAGGGGAAAAATCAAATTGTGATAAAATCAGGAGTAGGGACTTTATCGTGAATTTTAACCAGATGCGTTGAACCTCAGCCGTATGTCCGTGAAATGCTGGCGGTACTGGTGTCGGATGGACTCAGTCAACTACATTCCACCAATCAGAAACACTAAACTCCTATGAAAAGAGACTTTTTGGCTCAATGATCAATTTGTTGCTTTCAAATCCACTCCTGTTGTTGTTCCTGGTGGCAGCCATTGGGTACCCACTTGGCAAACTGACGATTCGGGGCACCAGTTTGGGGATTGCCGCCGTGTTGTTTGTTGGGATTGCCTTTGGCTCGCTGCACCCCAATCTGAAAGTGCCTTCGATTTTGTATGAACTTGGCCTGGGTCTTTTTGTGTACACGTTGGGGCTGAGCAACAGCGCCGCTTTTTTTACTTCGCTCAAACGTCGCGGATTGCGTGATAATTTGTTGATTGCCAGCGGGCTGATCCTTGCCGTTGGACTCACTATTGCCATCCATAAGTGGTTTCACTTAAAGGTATCGCTGACGGTCGGACTCTTTGCCGGCAGCCTGACCAACACTCCTGCCCTGGCCAGCGTCCTTGAAACCATTCGAACCTCAGTCCCGAAAGAAACGCTGACCCAAATGTTGACCGAACCGGTGGTCGGGTACTCGATTGCCTATCCAATGGGAGTGGTTGGCATGATTTTGGTGATGCTGGTGCTGCAAAAAATATGGAAAATTGATTATGCCGCCGAAGCCTTAGCCCAGCATGAATTCCAAACCGGCGGTGAAAAACTCTGCAATCAGACCATCCGGGTAACCAACCCAAACGCGGACCATCAAACGCTCAAGGCACTGGAAGATGAGTTTCCCAGTCTGGTTTTTGGTCGAATCAAACACGAAGCTTCCCAATCGCTGGCAACACCTGAAACTCGACTCCATCTGGGTGATTTAGTCAGCGTGATTGGCAGCCCAGAGAGTGTGGCGCAGGTCACGCACAAACTGGGCGAAGCCACCACCGTTCATCTCGAACTGGATCGAAGTCGCTATGATTTTCGACGGGTGTTTGTCTCCAATCACGAAGTTGCCGGTCACCGGCTGGCTGATTTGAACCTGATGCACCAGTTTGGGGCGATTGTAACCCGCATCCGCCGGGGTGATATTGATTTGATTGCCCAGGATAACACCATTTTAGAGCTTGGTGACCGGGTGCGGGTCGTTGCTGACCGGGATCACCTTGATGCCGTGTCAAAATTTTTTGGGGACTCGTACCGCGAATCAAGCGAAGTTGATATTTTGACGTTTAGCCTTGGACTGGCTCTGGGGTTACTGGTTGGCACGATTCCGATTCCAGTCAGCGATGATATCAAAATCAAACTTGGTCTGGCCGGAGGCCCACTGGTCATCGCACTCATTTTGGGAAAACTGGAGCGCACCGGGCCGCTGGTGTGGGTGCCGCCCTTTAGCGTCAGCCAGGCAATTCGTCAAATTGGACTGGTCATTTTTCTGGCTGGCATTGGAACCCATGCCGGGTATTCCTTTGTCTCGACGTTGACCAGTGGCGGTGGTATCTGGTTATTGCTGGCTGGGATGATGATGACGTGTAGTGTGGCATTGGTCGTACTGGTGGTGGGGTACAAAGTGTTGAAAATCCCCATGGGCCTGCTGATTGGGATTGTATCGGGGATGCAGACCCAACCGGCTTTGCTTGGATTTGCCCTTGAGCAAACCAAAAATGATTTGCCCAATATTGGGTACGCATCGGTGTTCCCGGTGGCCACTGTCCTGAAAATTATCCTGGTTCAGGTTCTGTTTGCCCTGTTATCACACTAATGCCGCATCCTGCCGGTTCTCAAAATAAAAAGGAGGCGACCAACTCGCCTCCGTGTCCTGTTTTGGGGTGAAATTCTCACACGAGCAAAAGCGAAAGAACTGGAAAAATTGGAGTTCCTTGACTTCTGAATGCGAGTCCTTAATCCCAAACTCGTATTATTCAGAACCTGTCATCGTCGCGGCCTGGTTGAGGAATTCATCTAGAAAATCTTGTGAAACGCGAAAGGTTCGAATTTTCACCTGTTCACGGTTCTCAGGTGTAATTCCCACCAGTGCGGCCAGAGCCGCCCGGTTGGCCGCCCGATTGAAGTAAGTATAAACTCGAACCTTTCCTTCGGGTTCAACAAATAAAACCAGGAGGTCGGTTGAATTTTCAAGAAAACTGACCGGGCAAATATTTAGCTGCCGGGCCTGATCAATTTCAAGAATTGATACCAGGCGAGGATCAAATTTGAGCGAAGCCAGGTCAATTTTTTCTGAAGTCAACCGGGTCCGTTTTTCAACTGAAATTCCAGCGGCGGCCAGTTCTTGATTGGTTCGTCGGTGGCGTTTAGGAGCTGGATTCCTGGGGGCGTTTGAAACCGGAGTTGACCACTCGAAGTCTGGTTCATCGGTCTCGGTGACTGGCTCAACCGGAAGTGATAGTTGAACCGGAGCTGGGTGAGCTGCCGCTTCTATACCTGGCTGGTCAGGTTCTGGCGACACAGATGGTTCTGGCTCAGGTGCCGCCGTTTCCGGGATAACTGGTTCAGGTGAAACCGAAGGGAGGTTTTGTACGGCACGGTTGAGAATTTGTGCGGCATCACCAAAAAAAGATTGGATTGCCTCAGCCACTCGGGGTTCAATTGGTTGAATGCGTTCGCGTTGGGTGAGATATCGGGCAACCAGCAACTGAGTTTCATCGAGCGAGAGTAAAAACCGTACCCCTCGATGATTTTCACGATCTGCAAACCGGTCATACTCAAACACCAGATCGATCTGAGTTTCCCCAACCAGGACTGGAATTGTGGTGCGGACAACTCCGGCATACGTTGCCGATACGGGTGGGGCTGTTATGGGGGATGGCGGCATCACCGGTGGGGGCGCTGGCAATGGTTGCCTTGTCACCATGGGGTGAGACACGGGTGGCGGCTGGACTGGGGGCTGGACTGGGGGCTGGACTGGGGGCTGGACTGGGACCGTCACCGGTGAAACACTCACTTCTGGTTCAATATCAGCCCTGAGAACAGATGGTGTATCAATGATTCGCTCCTGGCCTGGCTCAATCTTTAGTCCCGGTGTGTCAGGATTGCGAGCAATCTCAACCGATGGCTCCGGTCTTTGAAAGGCAGGGGCTGGTCTGAATTCGCGATTTATCTGCCTTTCGGGTGAAGGCGGTCGCTGGCGAAACCGGTCCTTGTCGGTATCTGGTTCTGGTTTCTGGGACAACTCAGCCAGATGGGTTTCCAGATACTGGAGTTCAGAAAACTGAGGCAGGATATCAAGCACCGATTCAAGTTGCGGTGGTGACAATTTCTTGAGTTGATTCTTGATAAGTGGCGAAACATAGCGAAATTGTTTTTTGATTGCCTGAAACAGCAGTTCTTTGAGGTCATACCAGGTCATTTGTCGGTTTGGATCCTGGTCTTTGGGGAAGGGTGGTTTTTTATAATTCATAAAGGTAAGTTTGAACGGATCAACGTCGTTTGTGAAATGAGCCGGTTATTTTCAGTCTTCGTGAGAATGTTCAGGTGGCGCCAGAACCAAAACCAGTTTGAAAACCAGGAGGCTGGGATCAATTTCTCTGATCTGAGAAAAACTGGCCACATCCGACCGTTTTTTACAACCTGAAATCCTTCGTACAACCAGGATTTGCTGAAAATACCCTGAAGGAAACGTATTGTACCCAAAGTACGATAAAATGATAGAAAAGAAAAACCAGGTAAGCTGTAATCTTCCAAACAAATGACGACTTGAGCAATTTTTCCCGACATACCTGATTTTTGGATTGTGCGTTGGAACCTCGTTGAGTCTGAAAATTCTGGTTACCTGCAGTGATTTAAAAGCGTAAGCCCTGGGCATCACAAGACAGGTTGTACAAAGGGTTAGAAAAGGCGTATTTGGACATAAAAACGGGTTCAAGCCTGACAAAGTACTTCGAGTTGAAGTATTTGTCCAGTCCTGAACCCGTGTTGTCATGTCAGTTCATTTCTCTCCGCCTGAATTTGGGCGGAGGCGATTAATTTACACCGCACGCCGTCCAGGTCGCCGCAACAGCATTATATTCGGCGCTGGTGGTGCCACCAAACAGATCGCGTGCCGCATTGAGCGTCGCTGTACGCGCCGCCGCATAATTGGTCCCAGAGGTCATATAGACGGTGAGAGCCCGATACCAGATTTTCTCGGCTTTGGCCCGGGTGATTCCCGTCACACTCATCCCTGAGGTCCGGTTGGTGCCACCTTCCGACAGCAGATAGAAAAAGTGGTTGGCCAGACCCGACGAGTAATGCACATCCATTCCACTGGTATACTGGGTGTAGTGGTCAATTGAAGCCCCATCGCCGCGTGGGTCACTCATACTGCGCAGCCAGCCACGGGTGGTTTTGGTGATTTCTTCGCCAATCAGGTAGTCACCGGGGTCATTTGAATTAGCTGCATAAAATTCAGTGCAGGTTCCAAAAATGTCTGAGGTGGCTTCATTTAATCCACCAGATTCACCTGAGTACACCAGTCGGGCCGTTTTGCTGGTCACGCCGTGGGTCATTTCATGTGCTGCAACGTCAATTGAAACGAGTGGCGAGAACGTATTGCCATCGCCATCGCCATAGGTCATACAAAAACAACTATCGCTCCAGAAGGCATTATTGTATCTGCGTCCATAGTGAACACGGCTGTATCCGCCCTGGCCGTTATTGGCAATTCCATTGCGACCATGCACTAATTTATAGTAATCAAAGGTCTTGCCAGCACCATAATGGGCATCTACGCCAGCGCTGGATGGGTCGGCATTGACACCACTTCCCCAGGTATTGTCAGTATCGGTAAATACCGTGCCGGTGCCTAAAAACCGACCTTTCAGGTCTGATGTGTAGTGGCTGCCCCGGACCATATCGCGGAGTTCAAATTTACCCGTAATCGAATTGGTGCTGAGCGGCACTGTGCCGGAATAGAGGCTTCTCCCAGAGCCGGTCGCCGTGGCCGTCTCAAGGTTGTCATAGCTCCAGGTTATTTTTCCAGATTTGGCATTGATGAAATAGACCGTTGCCGCCGGGGTTTCGCTGGCAATATCAACCAGCTCAGTTCGATAGGTGAGCACATACTTTCCGTCTTTGGGCAGAATCATCAATTCGGCAGTTGGCGGTTCGCTTGGAAGTTGACCGAAGTGCTCACTGGCAATGGTGATGGCGTCGTTTGGAGTCAGGCGGGGTGTGGTTGAAATATTGATCCCGGCAAAATAATCACCCGTGATGCTGGCCAGTGACCCATCCGCCTGGAAGTGGGTGATCAGTTCGCCCTGGAACACCTTCACGCCCTGGTGGGTTTGATCCAATCGGACGTGAGCCATTTGTAACTGATCGGCAAATGATTCACGCAGGGCAAATTCCTCCCGAGCACTACGAATACCAGGCACGCGGGCCTGGAGCAGGTCAAAACTGACAGTCTGAGCGTGGGTAATGGCGGCTTTTTGGGCCGGGCTCAACTCAGCCTCAGTCACCTGATCATTCTCCATGGATGTGGAGTCGAAGGATGCGGTAGCTTCTGATTTTTGGGACTGGGCCTGTCCTGGCTGAATGGCCACCATGGGCGCCATTGCCATCAAAACCATGGCGAACAGTAAAATTCGGCGTCTTTTCATAAGTATGAGGTCTCTCTATCCTTTGCAATGTGTTGTGAAGGCCAAAAAACGATTCTTTCACCTGTGAGCAGGTATCCGGTGGTGGAACGGGCGGCCTGGGGTGACCCAGGTCGGCAAGTGATTTGAAGAATGATGACTTTGCTCTCCCTGCCTGCACCGGGCTGAAACTGGTTCAGGGTGCTGGTGTGAGATTGTATGTGGTTGATGCCCCACATCTATCAGGCCAGCTTCGGTTGACCGGCTGAACTGATAGGTGTTTGTCCAGGCATCACGGACAGACGTGCGAACAAAACGAATGTCTGACTTGGGCAGGGGAAGAAAAGGAGACCATCCTAACAAGTAGGGTTCAGTGCTGTCAAAGGTTGATGACATTATCTCCGTTGCGGAAAGGTCACTTGAGCTTGACAATCCCCGCCCGGAGGGCGATGGAAAATAGCCGGTGGTCGCGAGGCTTTGTGAGCTAC
>DAOQNB010000190.1:0-8460 GCA_035335845.1 Acidobacteriota bacterium
GTCTGCATCGTGTTCAATGATTTGGTAAATGGCCATGGTATCAGGTGTTCCTCAGTCGCTGTTGCACCACGTCAGAATCCCAGTGCATTCACCAAACCCAAACATCGGAAAGTGTTCGGGTGGGATTGGCAAAAGCTGAAAATCTGTGACTCGCCACGTGGCACCGCTGGCTGTCGTTGCGATTTTTCCATCAAAAGTAGTAGGTCGCTCAGGGGGTTGATTTGACACCTTGACATATACCCAAGCTTCGACCGATTCATCAAGCCGAGTTCGGTCAACTTTCAAAAAACTTGTGGCCATTGACTGAGAAAGAACGCCGTCAATGAAATCAGCATCGGTTTCATCCAGTGGATAACATCCCCAGCCATTCCACTTCGGGCCGGTGAAATAATCGTGGAGTTGTTGTTCCTGATTTTTGACTTCATCGTGAAGCGGCACATAGACACCTTCAATTGCTGGTTGCATACAGGCATGCCCACCAACCTGATTGGAGTAAAACACGCCACTCGGTCTGGAGATAATCAGGCCAAGCCCGATGCTGTCGTAGAGAATGATGACTGGATTCATATTCGACAAATGATTCTGTCGCGGAAAGGTTGAGAGTCGCCCTGCGAGTGGGATTATCAAACTCAAGTGATCTCGCCGCAACGGAAGATAAATGGAAATTTGATTAGAAAAACAAACTACCACAAGGTCCAGGCCATTACATTGCCCCAATCAATCCAATTCCGGCACAAGTTGACAACAATAACAACCAGACTCCGAGATTAACAAGCATAGTCCAATACATAATAGTCCGAATGCTGTCTGCTCTGGTTAGCAATTGATTGTTTGCCTTGGCTTTTGATTGAGCTTTCATTGCACCCTGTTCACCAAGCCACATGGCTAAAAACATGGAGATAAAGGTAACAACAGGACCAACCAAAATGATAATGTAGGCACCGTCACCACCATAACCAAAACCTTCAATCAGAATAATCAAGAAAAATGCCAATCCAATATTGAAAAACACTCCAGTAAAACTACTTATTACAATTGGTGCGCATCCGGTTGCCCACTTTTTGAATGCCTGTTGATTCAATTCGGATTCAGAACCTGATTGATCAGCATTGAGAGGAACCAGTTCACATCGAGAGCAACGATTGGTCGCCGGGTCAAACAGGTCTGACTGATGGCAGATTTCGCAGCGTTCGGCGAGTGATTCGCGTTTGATTTTGAGTTCTTCAGGCATGGCATTTTTTTATCTTTGAAATAACAACGGAAACCCACATAGTGACGCCAGCAGGAGCCAGCTCCCAGCAACCGCAAGCGTTGACCAGAGAATAATCCAGGCGACTTCAACTGAGTAGGAAAGTGATTTGTTCTTTCTGGCGGCACGACGTTCGGCAAAGATTTGTGCTTTTGTTCCAGCCAGATATCCAAGAAACGGAGACAGCAAAATTACAAAAAAACCTGAACTGACAACACCAAGCCGATCTTCATAATTCGACACATACCGATCAACGAAAATCCCCATCAGGCACACAAGATAAAAAGCCAGGAACAGACTATATATAATTCCCAGACTGGCAGCGCCGGTTCTTCGGTTACCCTTTAACGGAGCTTCAGAAGGAGCAACAGATGAGGCTTGAAGCTGACCAGCAATGACCTGACACCGCACACAGAGGCCAGTTGGTGGGTCAAACTGGTCTGATTGGTGGCAGATTTCGCAGCGCTCGGCGAGTGATTCGCGTTTGATTTTGAGTTCTTTGGGCATTGGTCAATGTACTGTTTGAGTAACTGAAAAGAATCCACAAATTGATAAAAGGAGCAGAAAACAGCCAAACATTGCAATGGTTATCCAGCAAAGAACCCATTTGACGTCAATATTTTGCGAAGGAGGAAGGTTTTGTCTGAAAGCTCGTTGGTCAGCAAACAACTGCCCTTTGAATCCAGCTATAAGGCCAACGATGGGAGATAAAATGACGAATACTATCCCCAACCCCAGCATAAACAATTCAAATGAAAAGCCGAGTTTTAGCTGAACAACGACAAATAAAGGAAGGAACCCCAAACCAGCCGCAAAGATGAAACTATAGATCATTCCCAAACCTGCGACTTGAATCTTTTCAATAGTTGTTCGTTGATTTGAAAACTCTTTTAGATCTCTATGACCTGGGTTGGAGGTTGGGGAGAGTTTAACCAAACTACACCGTGAACAGTGGTTTGCCACCGGGTCAAACTGGTCTGACTGATGGCAGATTTCGCAGCGTTCCGGCAAATGCTCACGCCTGACGATGAGAGTTTCCGGGTTGATGCTCATAAGAGTTTCCCCACTTAACTATTTCAGAATCAGCAAGTTCAATGACTGTCAACGCGTTGACACATTCAAACGACTTGCCATCCTGGCATTCTGATCGTGTGTAATGAGGAAGGTTTGTCTCAATTTGTGAACTACCACAAACCGATGGCACATGTTGTTTCTGACTGACAGTAGCTGAAAAAAATAATCCTGAGTCAGTGAAGATCAGCAACTACTTGCTCACCTAAGTTTCCCGACTTAACTTGTTCAGATTCAGAGCTATAAATGCCTGTCAACGCATTGACACTTTTTCAAGGGACTACAGTTTTTCAGAGTGCGGCGGATGAACCTGGCAATACCAAAGCGGTGTCAAGCCACCGCACTCCGAAAAGAGAAGCAAGGAAGGTTATGATTGATGGACCGTGAGGTGTTTTTGTGGCGCTGGGAAGCCGGCTTCACCAAATGAATCGCGAATCAGCCGGTTGGTGTCAAAATATACCTGCCAGTAATGATCGTTGTGGCAATAGGGGCGCACCGCCAGAACCGGCCCCATATCGGAAAAACTCAGAATTTCAACATCTGGCGGCGGTGCAGTTACGACATTTGGGATTTTGGCCAGCCCGGCTTTGAGCAAGGCCATTGCTTCTTTGTGATCTACGGAATGGTTGATTTGGGCAACCAGGTCTACGCGACGGTAGGGGTTGGCTGAAAAGTTCTGGATGTTATCCGAGAAGATTTTGTTATTACCGACAAATGTTTTGACATTGTCGAGCGTGTTGATGGTCGTTACAAACAAACCGATTTCTTCGACGGTTCCAAGCACCCCACCGGCTGAAATCAGGTCTCCGACCTTGAATGGGTGCAGAATAATCAAAAAAGCACCCGATGCAAAGTTGGCCAGTAACCCGCCCCAGGCCGTTCCAACCGCAAAACCGAAAGCCGCCAGCAATGCCGCAAACGTGGTGGTTTGAACTCCGAAAAAGCCTAAGATGGCGACAATCAATGTGACATTGAGCAACACCCGAATGGTTGAACCAATCCAGGTGAACACGGTTTGATCAAACGGCTGCTTGCGGAGTGGCCGCATCAGCAAATCAACGGCGATATTGATCAACCATCGTCCAATGGACCATAACACCATGGCACCGATGATTTTGAGTCCCAGACCCGTAAGTTGTGCATACAGGCTATTTAACCAGGGTTGAATATCCGGCATGTGATTTTCCTCCAGGTAAATTTCAGGGTTGAATCAATGATGAAGCAAGAACTTTAAATGACAAATGACGAAATTTGGTCATCGTTCACTCAACTGGCTGGTGTCTGATGCCCCATAATTCTTCATTTTTCATTCTTCATTCTCAATTCATTGGTTGGTGGATCTGGCAGCCATCATACTGGAGGAATGAGCTTTCGTCACTTCACCGTCACAACATCGGTTTGGCCCCGGCCAAAGGTTTCAGGAAAGTACATTTCCTCGGCTTTTGGAGGCAGGGCGAAAAATGTTCCAGGCGTCGTAGCCTGCGCATAATAGGAATACTGGTAGATCCCTGGATATACATAGGTTTTGAAGACTTCGGCACGGTCAGATTTTAAATTCTCGTGCTCAAACCAGCGCCAGCGAAGCCACGAACCCCAGCTTCGTTCAGCATACAAGCGGCCATCCGGAAGGTCGCCGGTTGTGGCCAGGACCGGGTTGAGAATTTCCAGCCCGGCGGGGAGCGGATCAACCAGTGCCACGTGGTAGCGAGTGGCCTGGGCAACCATCCGAACGGTGATTTTGACTCTGGCACCCGCCCGGATGCTCCATTCCGTTTCGGAAACTTGTTTCACATCGTCGGGATGGTCAACCGCTTCGTACTGGCGCGAAACTTTAAATCCAGCATCCAGTGGTCGTTGCATTTTATCTTGTGGCGCATATTTCAGGCTGACACGATAATACATCCGACCGACCCCGGTCTTTTGAAGCACCACATCTTGTTTGAGTGGACCAGCCAGAAACACCGACATCGGAACTTCAATCAGGCGTTGTTCAGTGGTGCGGCCTCGAAACGTGTGCTCTCCGGCAAAGGTCTGACCCAGCCAGGCACGGGCAATAAATCCAGGGGTGGCCTTTTCGTACGTCCTGAAATACTGGTCCAGCGCGAGCAGAATAAACACATTCTCCTGGGTGTTAAGCCAGCGTCCGCGGACTCGATGACCAAGTAACCCGCGCACCAGCTTTGGAATCAATGGGTTGTCAGGTTGTGCCGCCATGAGGGCGTTCAACAATATGCCGTCGGTTCGACGGTTGGAATACAGCAGGATCTCGGGATTTTCCAACACGGCATTGATAAAGTTTGCGGTTGCGGCAGTTTCGGTTACCCGGTTGTTCAAATGTTTCAAAAACCGGTCTACGTCATCCTTCGCGGCAGGGTCACTGGCCAGCACGGGCAAAACCCAACCAATGGCATCGAGCGGCAGGGCTTCAGGTGAAGGAACCGCTGTCAATTTCCTCGCTTTGGCAAGGTCCGTATCCCCAAGTAAATGCCGAACATACAGCGCATAGGCCAGCAGAATCTGGCGAGTCGAAACTGAATATTCATCCGGGAAATGGCGTTCAATGTTCCGCAAATAAGCATGCACCAGGGTTAATTCGGGTCCCAGTGTTCCCAGTTTCTTCGCTTTGATCAGGGCCAGGGCGTGGGCGACGTGGATGCTGACAAACGGCAGATCAGCATCATCTTTCTTCCAGAATGAAAATCCACCGTTCACGTGCTGCAATGATCGCAACTGTGACAAATCAATCGCAATGTGGCTGATCAAGGCTCCAGGCGGAGGCATTTCAGATGATTGAAACGCAGTCAGGACGTCGTGCAGGGCCGCGATTGAAAGCAGTCGGGATGCAATCTGTTCGCTGCAATCATAAGGATAATTGGCCAGATACAGAACCGCGTCGGTCAGTTCCTGAAGCTGCGTCGAAGACGTCGAAATCTCCAATCCGCCATATTCCGGGAAGACATTGGAGGGCAATGCAACTGGCTGGGTCACACTGCCTGAGTCAACTTCGCCATAGGTCGCCGCCGCTTCGGTTGTAGCCGGGGTGTAGATCGGGATTTTCCCAGAGACCGCATCGGTAAAGTCGCCAGCCAGAGCAGCCACCTGATACTGGGCGTCGCCAACCTGGGTGGCGGTACCTGGAAAACGGACTTCAAGCTGGTCGTTGGCCGGAACCGTCACCTGCTGCCCGCTCCCGTCAGAAAATTCAATTCGATTTGAGCGAATGACAACTTTGACATCCTGGGGTGAACTGGTCTGGTTCTGAATCACCACTGGAAATTCGCACTGGTCGCCGTAGTTTAAAAATCGGGGCGGAGCAGGTTTAATCGCCAGCGGCAATCGGGCCGTAAGAACATTTTCAATTTTGCCAAATTTATTTTCGCCAGCCACCGCCACAACCATCACCCGATAACGAGTCAGGGTGTCGGGCATCGTGAATTTGATCGTGGCTTTCCCTTCTGCATTGGTCCTCACCGCAGGAGAAAACACAGCCAGTGGATTAAAGTTTTTGCGTTCTTTAAATCCTGGAACGGGGACTGCCGGCCTGGGGGTCGGTCGGGCAGCGGATCCGTCACCGTCGCCAAAATCACCATCACCGTCACCAAATCCGCCGTAGCCACCCATGCGGGTGATTTTGGGTTTATCAGCTTTGCTCTTTTCCAAGTCCGCCAGCAACACATCGTGCCGCGAGCGTTCGGTTTCTGTTCCGGCTGGACGCTTCACATAAAACCATTTGATGGGGTCAATCAGTCGGTAACTGGTCAACGCCAGGATGGCTTCGTCAACCACCACCACGGCACATTCGCTCTGTGGAACCGGGATGCCTTGTGAATCAACCACCTGCACATCAACCACGTTGTCCTCGCCAGGTTTCACTTCTGGTTTGTACGGTGTCGCGGTCACCGTCAAGGTGCGGGTAACGGGTGAAATCACCAGTTCGAGGTTTCCGGTGGCAAAGGCTGGACGAAGTGGTAAATTCGGGTCGGGTAATCCCTTTCGATTCGTGCGCGTTGTCGCACCGGTTAAATCAACCTGAACCGTCATATTGGGAACGTGGCTTTCCAGAATTGGAAGTTGGTACCGATGCACTGGCTCGGTGATGGTAAACCGTTCGGTGTGAATAACGCCCAACCGCTGCACGGTCACCAGAGCTTGAGCCGGAACAAACGGCGACTCAATCGCAAGTTCGGCGGTTTCTCCGGGCTGGTACACCGCTTTGTCGGAAATCAACCCAACCTGTTCCTCTTCAAGATCAGCTTCAACCTGACGAAGGCCACCCGTCACCCAGAGCGTGAAGAAGGTCTGGTTTCTCCGTCCCTGTGGATCGGTAATTTCTGCAATCAGCCGATATTTTCCGCCTTCAGTTGGGTTGAGTTCAACCAGCGTGGGAAGATTGGCCGAAGTTACCGTTTGGTCAGGTAGCGAAACCCAACCCTTTTTGGTTTCCCGGCTCAACTTGAAGGTTACCGGCTGGTTTGGGATCAAGTTGCCTTCAAGGTCGGTGACAATGACTTCGACTTTGAACGCTTCATCTTCAAGGTGCTTCCATCGCCGGTTTGATTTCAGCCCGACATAGAACGACGAAGGATGAACCAGAAAGCTGGTTGAACTGGAAATTGCCTGCCGGTTGACATCTGAAATGGTCGCTTCAGCATTGACCAGAAAGGGTTTGGGTTGGGTCATTCGGTCGAAATCAATGTGCAAGCGATGATGCCCCAACGTGTCGGTTTCCCCGGAAAAGGTCTGGCCCTCTTCAGTTTGCGAATAGCGTGCAATCCAGGAAAATTCCTCGGAAAAGTCCTCCCATTCCACTGGATACCAATCCCCAAAACCTTCGCCAAAGACAAACTCATCCCGGTTGGGTGGACGAAAAGACACGGGTTTGGTCGCAACTTTCCAGGTAACCGGCGCATGTGAGAGCACTCCGCCGCCATAGATTTTGGCGGATGTCACGACTTCAGTTGGGTTGTGGAGAATTTTCGGTTGCAGATCCGTCGTCACAGACACTTCAAAATCAGGTCGGCGGAATTCTTCAACCCGGAAGCGGTGCAGGTATTTGCCAGGCACAATTCCAGCCGTTTGAGAAGTACACAAAAACTCAACCCGGCAAATGCCAGAATTGATGTTTTTTGGTAACGAAAGCACGGTATCAAACCCGCCAAAGGCATTGACGGGGAGTTCTCCTCGCTGCAGGTCACCGCTCCTTGGATCTCGGAGGACATACTTCAGTTTTTTGACATGCTCGCGAGCCAGATCAATATCGCCACCTTTCCGCCCCTCAATGCGGCGAATCCAGCCTTTGAGGTGGAGTTCTTCTCCGGGTTGATAGATCCTTCGATCATCAAAGACATACCACTGGAACCGGTCAACGATTGAAGGTTGGTCCCAATCAGTGGCGTCGCCTTCCCAGAATTGAGGTTCCGGCACCAGCAAACTGTCCTCACCCTGGCGAATAACCAAAATTCGAGATCCGATTGAAGTTGAAGGACCCACTTTCAACACACCCAGTCCATCAGGGCCGGTTCGGGTGACAAGTTTTTCAGGCATCAAGGTCACGCTGGCCTGATTCACGGGCTTTCCGTCCACCAATGACGTCACTGACACCATCAAATCAGACTGGTCACGGTAAGCATCTGCGGCCAGCCGGGTTGATTGAATCCACAACAATGTCTGATTTTGGTAATGTGGGTTCTTTCCCGCTAACAATGGCGTGACGTGCAACACCAGATGCCCGGTTCCGCTGGTCAGCCACGGACGCAAATCAAGTTCGGTTTCGATCAGTTCTTCCGGCCTGGGATCCAATTTGACAACTTTTGAGGAAATTGTTTTCCATCCGGGTGGTGGAGGGACTTCCGCCCGATTTTGAAAACTCCAATCACGATGAGAGGTGTAGGCTTTCCACTGGTTTGGTTCAACCCGATAGACCCTGTATTTGAAAGCCAGGTAGTTGACTGTATAAACCGGAATCGTCGGAGGTCCGGTTGGATCCAGCGTGACGACAAAATTGGATGGCAACTGACAGAGTGGGTCGCTCCCATTCACTTTAAATTCCACTTTTTCTGGAGCACCCAACGTTTGGCCAAACTCGTCGCGTAACTGCGGATTGAGGGTGACTTCATAGGTTTGATTTCCACGTTTAAACC
>DAOQNB010000191.1:0-8458 GCA_035335845.1 Acidobacteriota bacterium
AGTTGGGCTGAAGAAAACGGGTCAATGTGCAATCTCACCCCGATGTCTTCAGCCCGAAGTTTTCAGCCCCAAGCCCATTTTCTTCAGCCCACCTTCTTCAGCCCTCTTCCTAAGGAAAAACCACCAGCGCCTTGAGAACATCCCTGGCTTCGGCCATTTTTCGAAACGCCTGGGTGGTTTCGTGAAGCGGAAACCGGTGGGTCACCAGTTTTTCAGCCGTAATCACGCCGGCTTCAATCAGATTCAATGCCTCCTGAGTATCATCCGGTCCGCACGAATAGCTCGACACCAGTGAAATTTCATTGAAATACAAATGGAACGGATGGACCGTCAGCGTCTCTTCGGGTGGTGTCCCCATAAAAAACACCACGGTACTCCCCTTTCCGGCACATCGAATCCCAAGATCCATCACCGGGGCGCTTCCAGGACCAACAATCACCACATCGGCCATCTTGCCACCAGTCAACTCACTGAGTCGTTCAACCAGATCTTCACGAGTTGGATTGATTGTGGCATCAGCCCCAAATTCAATCGCCCGTTCACAGCGATAATCCACCAAATCAGCCCCAATGATTTTTCCGGCGCCATAGTGTCTGGCAAGCAGGACGTTCATTTGTCCCATAATCCCCAGGCCAATAATCAACACGGTGTCACCAGGATGCAGGTTAGCTCGCTTGATGGATTTGACAGAACAGGCTGCCGGTTCGGTCAACGCGCCGTCTTCAAAGGAAATGGAATCAGGCAATCGGAGCGTGTCGCCAAGATTTGTTTCCGGTACCAGGAAATATTCGGCAATGCCACCCGGAATGATTTTTGAAGCTTTCCAGGTAGGACACTGGACATAATTCCCTTTCTGACACTGGTGACAGGCAAAACAAGGCGCATGGTGATGAGCAAAAACCCGGTCTCCGACCTTAAATTTGGTCACATCGCGACCAACAGCCGTAATCACGCCCGCCGGCTCATGCCCGAGCACAATCGGAGCTTTGCGCTTGATATACCAGGGTGTGACATCTCCCGAACACACACCACAGGCTTTGACCTGAACCAGGGCTTCGGTCGGACCAACCTCCGGCATCGGCATGTCCTCGATGCGGATATCTTCAAAATCGTAAATGCGCGCAACTTTCATAAATTTTCAAATTTCCAATCAACCAAACTATGTTCTGAGTAAAAGAAGAAAGGTGATGCAGAAATAACCCTGGCAAGTTCAGAGGACTCAAACTGGCTCTCTGTATTCGCCATTGGTTTTTCCGCATCACCTCTTAAACATCAACTACGGCTCGATATTGGTGGCAGTGTGGCCCACCACTGGCACCTGGCTTAAGGAATCACGGCACATTTGATGCAATCGCTGTTTTGAAGCAAATCGAAAACTTCGAGCAACTGATCGAGCCGGTATTCACCGGTAATCAGATTGTGTCCGTCAATTCCCTTTTCGGTCAGCAATTGGAAGGCTTTGCGAACAGAAGCCGGTGTCATATGAAATGGACTGTGGAGCGTGATTTGATCATAGTGCAACCGATGTGTGTCAAAGGTGACACTGGTGCCTTTTTTGCAGCCACCAAAAAGAATCACATTTCCACCACGACGGGCCATCGAAACGGCTGATTCCCAGACTTCAGGCCGTCCGGTACATTCAATCACCGTATCGGCACCACGCCCACCCGTTAATTCGATCACCGATTCCTGGATATCATCGTGTCGGACATCAATGACTTCGGCAGCGCCCATTGATTTGGCCATTTTCAGTCGGAAAGACCGTCGGCCAGCCACGAGAATGTTTTGAACGCCATAGGCTTTGAGTGCCAGTAAGTGCAGCAAGCCGATAGCCCCGCTCCCAATGATTAAAACCGTGTCGTCTTCGCGAAAGCGGATGGTTTCAAGCCCATGCAGAACACAGGAAAGCGGCTCAAGCAGAGCCGCTTCGGTATAACTGAGTTCAATTGGCTTGTGATACATGTTTTGTCGCACGATGTGTTCGGGAATATGGATATATTCCGCATAGGCACCCAACACCATGGTGCCCATGATCGTGTCACATAGATTTTCCTGATTGCGCTGGCAGTAGTAACAGGTGCCACAAGGCGCTGAGTGCGTTGACATCACCGCATCGCCTTCGCGAAATTGAGTCACCCCGGCGCCAACTTCGGCGATGACACCAGAAAATTCGTGGCCAAACAGGGTTGGCATTGGAAATTTTGGGTGTCCACGAAGAAAGGCTTTTAAATCCGTGCCACAGGTTAATGCGGCCCGAACCCGAATCACCACCCCACCTGGACTGGGGACAGGTCGGGTCACCTCGCGCATTTCCAGGCGTCCTGGCTCGACCAGAACGTGGGCTAACATTGTTTGCGAAGTGGTCGAGTAGCCAGAAAATGGATCATCCATGTCAGCTTGAGTGTAAGAAGTAACAGTACTTGGAGAAAGATTAGTCATTGTAGATAGAGCCAAGTTTCTAGGAAAGGCTAAAAAGCAGGCTGCATTTTCCTCATGATGATGAGGTGTGGCAAGTCAACTTTGAAAAAACCTCTTCAGCCGGGTGCGAAAAGGTTGAGCCCTTGCTGTAAAATTGTTACCAACTGCAATCAGATCAATCACTTTGATGGGGAGTTCAGATTGTAGAGTGCTTTGCATCACAAAGTCAACCTAAAAGACAGGTTGGCTGGCGCACCGCGACTAAATTCAAAAAGCGGGGGCGGCTTCCCCCTCTCACTTTTGACCGGAAAGGTGGCGGTGAGCCTTCAAATCCAGGGTTTGGGGTTCAATTCACCCACAAAGAAACAGGTTAAAACCCTTTGATAGGCCGTACAGACCGCCCAACACTAAAAAGGTTCTATCTTCAGAACCATTTTCCTTTTGGCATTGATCTTGAGAACCTAAGTGGTTGCTTGACAATCCCAATATCAAGTCGCTAATGTTTGCGAACTCGCAGCACACTATCTCCCCCACAATCAAATCTGCTTCATCGCTGCAACAGCTTCGGATACCTGGGGTCTGTGTGCCAGGCAAAGAGGCGGTGTTTTGCCGTTGTTCACATTCCACATTCGCAAAGGAACCACACTATGAAAGTTGGTATTTTGGTTGGCCGAGAAAATACGTTTCCGCCTGCGTTGATTGAACGGATTAACTCCAGCGGCACCGGAGTAACTGCCGAATACGTCAATATCGGGGGTGTTCGCATGGATGGCCCCTGCCCCTATAAAGTCATCGTGGATCGCATTTCGCACGAAATCCCATTCTATCGTGCCTATCTCAAAAATGCGGCGCTGTGCGGGGCCATCATCGTCAATAATCCCTTCTGGTGGTCGGCTGATGACAAGTTTTTTAACTACTCGCTGGCCGCCCGTCTGGGTGTGGCCGTTCCCCGGACCGTGTTACTTCCACAAAAGAACTATCAGGAACGCGTCACCTCACAATCACTGCGGAACCTGGAATTCCCACTCGACTGGCAAGGAATTGTTGATTATGTCGGCTTGCCGGCCATTTTGAAGCCCCATGATGGCGGTGGCTGGCGCGATGTGTACCGGGTCAACACGATTGATGAGTTGATCCAGGTCTATGATCGGACCGGTCAACTATGTATGACGCTGCAGGAATTTATTCATTTTGACCGCTATGTTCGCTGCTATGGCATCGGTCGGCGGGATGTGCTCGTTATGCCCTATGATCCAACCCGGCCTTACCCAAACCAGTATGTTGATATGAAACCTGAAGAGTATCTCGATAAGAAACTCTATGACCGGGTGGTGGCCGAAGTCATCCTCCTCAACGAAGCATTGGGGTACGATATTAACACGGTTGAATTTGCCATTCGTGACGGTATCCCCTATGCCATTGACTTTATGAATCCAGCGCCGGATGCCGATTCATTTTCCGTCGGTCCCGTCAACTTTGAGTGGATGGTCTCGCGAGTCAGTGATTTGCTGATTCGGTATGCCAAAGATGGCCAGCCAACCCATAAACCATTCCGCTGGAGTTCGATGATGAACCAGGAAATTACAGTGAAAGCGGATGCCGCGGCTGAATAGACACGAATTGGAAGTGGACGACACCCACAACTTCAGTCAGTACCACCTGCATCAACGGATGGGTTTGCTTTTTCCCAACTCGTCCGCACAGGCGAGTGGTACTGACCGCTGGTTGAGCTTTGGGAGAGGTTCCAGGCGTTTTTGAACAACCAGGTTGTGTCACATCATATCCACCTTATTCCCTGATCACTGCCCGCTTGCCCACAACATCTGTACCATTTTGAAAGTGTCCGGTCGGATCACAAAGCAGCTCACTCGTTGTCACCCATCTGCCGTCTTCCGTCCCCGCACCTCTCAAAATGGGATTCTTTCTCCTTACTTTCTGAAAGACAAACACTATGGAACGAGTTCGTGCTGCCGTTGCTCACTATAATCAACTCCTTGAGGCGCACCCATCGGTTTTGACCGATTCCCGGGATTTTATCAAAGACCGCATTCAGGCTGAGAAAATGATTTTCGGAGGCCGACCGTTATCCCCCTATCTGCGCCCCCACTTTGTTTCTGCGGCCCAGTGGCGACACATTACCGACGTGTGCGAGCGGATCTGGTCGTGCGTTGAAGTGGTTGGCCAGGCGGTCACCACCGAACCACGCCTGAACGCCGACCTGGGCATCACGCCAGGTGAAGCCGAATTGATTGCTATTGATCCAGGCTTTCGTGGTATTTCCGTCACTTCCCGACTTGATTCTTTTCTCACCGAAAGTGCCTATAGCTTTGTTGAACTCAATGCTGAAAACCCGGCAGGGATTTCCTATTGCGAGGTGATGGGCAAAATCTTTATGGAATTGCCGGTGATGCAAGAGTTTATCAAGACATTTCCAGTAACCCCACTCTATGCCCGGCATTTGCTGCTTGAGACCCTGCTGCGGGCTTTTAAGGACTGGAGTGGCGGTCGCGACAAGCCAAATATTGCGATTGTGGATTGGGAAGGGTTGCCCACCCAATGCGAATTTGAACAATTCCGCGAGTACTTTATCCACTCCGGGTATGCCTGTGAAATTGTGGCGCCTGAGAAGCTGGACTACACAAATGGTCGGCTGCGCACTGGTGATTTTGAAATTGACCTGGTCTACCGACGTGTCCTGACCAATGACATCCTTGAAAACCCAGAGAAATGCAAAGCGCTCATTGACGCCTATCGTGCCCACGATGTGTGTGTCGTCAATGGATTTCGGACCAAGTTTGTCCACAAAAAGATGTTTTTTGGGGTCCTGACCGATGACGCCAACGCCCATTTGTTCACCGAAGAGCAGCGGGCAGCAATCAAGGCCCACATTCCCTGGACTCGCCGGTGTCAGGAAGGCCACACAATGTATGCTGGTCAATCCATTGATCTGGTCAGCTATACTCGCGCCAACCGCGATACCCTGGTGCTCAAACCCAATGATGAGTATGGCGGGAAAGGGATCTTTATCGGTTGGGAATCAACCGAGTCAGAGTGGGACGATGCCATTCAAACCGCCCTCGCTGGTGATTATCTGGTGCAGGAACGTGTCAGTACAGCGCAGGAAATCTTCCCCCATTACACGCCCGAAGGTGACATCACGTTTATTGAGCAACTGGTTGACCTTGACCCATTGCTGTTTTATGGAAAAGTTGGTGGCGCTTTCACCCGTCTGTCCAGTAACGCACTGTGCAACGTCACATCTGGTGGCGGCATGGTTCCAACATTCATCTTGAATGACTAATTTTCAAGGGTTTGGGACTCAGGGTTCGGAGTTGGGGTCAGGCGGTGGACCAGGGTGTTTAATCCACTGACTAACCTCACTCTCGATCACCAATCCCACGACCCTCAATGAAGGGGATACCCACATGGCACAGGAATTTACACTTGGCATTGAAGAAGAATTTCAGATTATTGACCCCAACACCCGCGAACTTCGCTCACGCGTGGCCGAGATTCTGGAAGAGGGCATGATGCTCCTCGGCGAGCAGGTCAAACAGGAAATGCACCAGTCTCAGATTGAAGTCGGAACGGGCATTTGCAAAAACATCCAGGAAGCCCGGGCTGACGTCACCAAACTTCGACGGACGATTGCCACCCTGGCCGCCAAGAAAAATCTGGCGATTGTCGCGGCCTCAACCCACCCGTTCTCACACTGGAAAGACCAGTTGATTACACCCGATGAACGCTACTACGCCTTAATTGAAGAAATGCAGCAGGTTGCCCGTGCACTTTCAATCTATGGGCTGCACGTTCACGTCGGCATGGAAAGCCGCGAAGATGCCATTCATATTATGAACGCCGCCCGGTATTTCTTGCCGCACGTGCTGGCGCTCTCGACCAGTTCCCCGTTCTGGATTGGTCGCAATACCGGTCTGAAATCATACCGCTCAGAAGTCTTTAAAGCCTTCCCACGGACTGACATTCCAGACTACTTTGGATCAGCCAGTGAATTTGACAACTATGTCAAACTGCTGGTCAAAACCAAATGTATCGACAATGGCAAGAAGATCTGGTGGGATGTCCGCCCCCATCCAATCTTCCCGACGCTCGAATTCCGCACCTGTGACCTGCCAGCAAAAGTTGATGAAGTCATCGCGATTGCCGCCTTGTTCCAGGCGATTGTGGCCAAACTCTATAAACTGTTGAAGCAGAATATGGGATTTCGTCTCTATCGCCGTGCGCTCATTCAGGAAAATAAATGGCGTGCTGTCCGCTATGGACTTGACGGAAAGCTGATTGACTTTGGAAAGCAGATTGAAGTTCCAGTCCGGGATTTAATCTGTGAATTGTTGGAGTTTGTGGATGATGTGGTGGATGAACTCGGCAGCCGCAAGGAAATCGAATATGTCCACACCATTATGCAAAATGGATCAAGCGCCGACCGCCAACTGAGGGTTTATGAAGAAACCGGCGACCTCCACGCTGTGGTTGACAACCTGATCAAAGAAACGACCGAAGGGGTCCTGCCTGTCGCCCCGGTCGCCAAGAAGTAAAACCTCTCGAATGAAGAATGAAGAATGAAGAATGAAGAGAATGAAGAATGAAGAATGAAGAGAATGAAGAATGAAGAATGAAGAATGAAGAAAATCTGTTAAGTACCTTGTCATAAGTTTCCTGAGATATTGGGTTTGGTAAGTAGTTGATTTTTTTCAGTGGTTTCCGTGGTTAAAATGTCTGGAAATTTTCGGTAAAGTACTTAGTGAGTACCTGGTGCTTAGGGATCAATACCTTCCAAGAACCAAGTACCGAGTACTAAGAACCAGTCACCAGGTGTTTCTTCATTCTCCATTCTCAATTCTTCATTCTCAATTCTTCATTCTTCATTCTCAAGCGCTTCCCACGGTACCATCCTCTTTTCAAGCCCCAGAAATTCTGCCGCCGTTCCCCATAACAACCGTTCCCTGGTCAGTTCATCCAGTTCGGCCATGGACTTTATCAGGTTTCCAGGGGGGAATTCCCCAAGCGGAAATGGATAATCCGACCCCATTGCAACTCGATTAGCTCCAAAGAGTTTCAGAATATAGAGCAACGCATCCGGATCATGAACCAGTGAATCAACATAGATTTGGGGCAAATAGGTCCGGGGTGGATGGGTAATGTGAATCTGGCACAAATCAGGTCGAGCTTCATACCCTTTGTTAATCCGACCAAGCGTATAGGGGAAAGCACCGCCACCATGGGCAAAGCAAATTTTCAATTGTGGAAGCCGCTCTAAAACTCCTCCAAAAATCACTGAACAAATCGCCAGCGAAGACTCAGCCGGCATCCCAACCAGCCAGGGCAGAAAATACTGGGGCATCCGCTCACGGCCAACCATGTCCCAGGGATGGACAAACACCGACGCCCCCAGCTTCGCTGCGGCTTGAAACACCGGAAAGAGTTCTGGCTGATCCAGGTTCCAGTCATTGACGTGGCTTCCAATTTCAACCCCAGCCAGACCAAGCTCCTGAACACAGCGTTTGAGTTCCTGAATGGCCAGATCTGGCGCTTGAAGAGGTAAGGTGCCAAGTCCCACAAATCGATCTGGCCACCGGTTGACCAGTTCAGCAAGGTGGTCATTCAAAAACCGGGATAAATCATAGGCATCCTGCGGCCTGGCCCAATAACTAAACATCACCGGCACCGTCGACAAAACCTGGATATCAACGCCCCCTTCTTTCAACCTCACCTCAGGATCCCAACAATTATCGGTGATTTCACGAAAAAACCGATCATCAATCATGATTTTAGCGTGGCAAGGTGACAGGTACTCCAGCCGTGGCCAGCCGCCATATCCATATTTGTCCTTCAGATTGGGCCAATTTGCCGGAAGGATGTGGGTGTGTAAATCAATGATTTTCATAAAGAATGAAGAATTGAGAATGAAGAATTGAGAATGAAGAAACCTTTTAGTGGCGAGTGGTCAGTGGTCAGTACCTGATGCTTAGTACAAGTCCCCATAAATGGGGTATGAAATCATGCCGCCTTGGCTGAACTGGTG
>DAOQNB010000192.1:0-8447 GCA_035335845.1 Acidobacteriota bacterium
CAAGAACCAAGAACCAAGAACCAAGAACCAAGAACCAAGAACCAAGAACCAGGTTTCTTCATTCTCCATTCTTCATTCTCCATTCTTCATCCTGCTGGTTTGAGCATAACGATTTCGCCCGTGGAACTTCCGGCGGCCAGCCAGCGGTCATTGGGTGACCAGGCAAGTCGGGTAATGTCACTGGAAAGTTCAGTCAACGAGAGCGGATGCTGGCCTCGGGTTGGACGCCAGACCAGAACTTTTCCATCCTGCCCGCCAGAAGCCAGCAGGGAGCCCACCCGTTGATAGGCAAGCGCACTTAATAACTGTTCGTGGCCGTGCATTTCCTGGGGCTTGCTACCTTCCGGGCCTCGTCCGCCGCAATCCCAAATGGTAATCACCGGACTGCCGCCAGTTGCCAGATAGCGGCCCGTGGCATCCCACGACAACTCGCGGACTTTGGTCGGATAGCCGTACATTTGCAAATCCTGACCTGTTCGCACAATCCAGAAGTGGACAGTTGAATCCTGATCACCCGTGGCAATGTGTTTTCCATCTGGACTCCAGTGCAAGGCCAGAATGGAACCTTTCCAGGTCAAGCGCTGAATCGGGTCTGTCGAATCAACCGCCCACAAAGCGACCTGACCATAGGTGGCTGACGTCAGCACTGGCGTTCGGGAATTGGGCTTCCATTGCAGGCTCGAAATAGTACTCGGATGATCTGGATAGGCCAGGAGCAATTCCCCGTGAGCCGACCACAGGTTGAGTTTTTTTCCAGCCGCGGTGGCAAAAACGGGAACACCTGAGCTGGTGTGAGAACTCCAGGCAAGGTGTTCAACCCAGGCGTTCCCAGCATTGAGAACGTGGCGCTCGCGCTCGTTCTCAATTTCCCACACTTTGGCTTTTCCATCCTGGCCGACACTGGCGAAAAATTTTCCACAGCGGCTCCACTCAATTGCGGTTGTCCCAAATCCGTGACCAGCCAGTGCCTGGCGGAGCCGGCCTGACTCCAGTTCAAAAATAAAAATCGGACCACTGACTGATGCCACTGCCAGTTGTTTGCCATCCGGAGACCACGCAAGTGCATTGACATAATCATCAATTGTTTGTCGCCAGACAGGATTGAGTATTTTCGGTTGGTTAAAAAGCCGGTCTACGCCAAACATTGTCGAAATCCTTCAGTTAAAGCCGCACGGTCCAGATTACGGCCAATAAAAATCAGCGAATTATGCCGTGGTTCGGTACCCCAGGGGCGATCTGGCTGGCCATCAAAGAGCATATGCACACCCTGAAAAACAAATCGGCGCTGGTCTCCGCGTAAACTGAGCACACCTTTCATGCGAAAGATGTCCTGGCCTTTCGTGGTCAGGATTTCCCGGAGCCAGGCGTTGAGTTTGTTTGGATCCAAATCGCCGGGCGTGGTGATGCCAACCGAGGAAATTTCGTCGTCGTGTTCGTGGTCAGGTTTATATTCGTGAGTCAGGACCGGTTCGACCGGGCCCAGCGGGCTGCGAAGCGTTGCCTGGAATTCGGCGGGATGGTGTTCGGTAAACAGGGCGTACCTGCCGGCCTGCTCAATTTGAATCCGAAACACCGAGCATTCCCGATCCAGAACCAGTTGTGAAAGGGTTGGGCCGGGGACAAGTGTGCTGCCCGATTGGCAGGGCTGTTCGGTTGCGGAAAAGGTCAACACCGCATCCATCTGGACCTCTGCCAGTGCTGCCGCATAATCCGGTTTGTCTGATTGGGAAATCTCAAGCGGCAATAATGTCGCATTCATGGCCGGGTCGGGGCCGTCCCGCAAAACCAGTTCATAGTGACCACGCTCCAGGGCATACACCCCAGCCCACTCAAACGGGTATTCCGGCTCCATAAATTTGGGGTCAACTTCAAGCGCCCGTTGCAGGTTAAAGCCGCCCAAATTGAGGATATGGTCCATTTCAACCACTGAATCCTGGGTTCGATAGACTTTGGCGGCGGCATTCATATGGCGAATGCGGGCTTCGAGTCGTTCGACTTCATCTGGTGGGACCAAATCCACTTTGTTGAGCAAAATCACATCGGCAAAGGCAATTTGTTCTTTGACTTCATCCTGATTTTCGATGTGATGCCAGACATGTTTGGCATCAACCACCGTGACGATGCCGTCGAGTTGGAGCCTGGTTTGCATTTCATCGTCCACAAAGAAGGTCTGGGCAACCGGTCCTGGATCAGCCATGCCAGTGGTTTCAACCAGGATGAAATCAAAACCGTCGCGGCGTTTCATCAAATTGCCAAGGATGCGGATCAGGTCTCCGCGAACGGTGCAGCAAATGCACCCATTGTTCATCTCGAAGATTTCTTCTTCCGCACCAATGACCAGTTCCTGATCAACACCGACTTCACCAAATTCATTTTCAATCACAGCAATGCGCTTGCCGTGGTTTTCATTCAGGATTCGATTCAACAGCGTGGTCTTCCCCGCGCCAAGAAACCCAGTGAGTACGGTCACTGGAACCCGAGAATCAGTTTGATATCTTGTCACAAATCAAAATCTCCCTGGTGATGGATGCAAATCAGTTGGTCGTCAATCGTCCAGTCAGTTCATTTCACTCAATAAGTTGACGGTTGTCGAATCCATCCGCTGCATTTCAAGATGGTGTAAACGCGAACCGCGTCCGATTGAAAGCCCTGGAACCTGGATCATCAGGCCACGCCGGTCAGGCACTCACGGCATTCATCCTGAGTCTGAAACCGGTCAAACCGATGCGCAGCAAATGAGTCAGGCAGCGGCTTGAGCTGACCAACCGCCGCTGATTCGGTCGCCCAGTCCAGGAGCCCTTCAAATTGCGGTTGCGTGGTGAGCCCTCCCAGCCAGATGGTCTGGTCAGGGGTGACCACACACACCACATTGGCAAGGTCACAGGGGCCAAGACAACCGCTGATGGTGAGCTGGATAGACCGTAGCAGTTTGCGTTCCTTCCATTTTGCCTTGAGCCAGTCAATCGGCACGGGGGCAATTCCCTTGTCAGTTCGGCCACAACAACAGCCAAGGCACACCAGAAGCTGACCAAGCGTCTGGCGTTTGGTGATAAGCAGCGGATTGGTCACGCAATCAACTCTCCGAAGGTTGGAATTTTGCTGGGGGCAGCGCGGTCAGGGTTGACCAGCGATCAAGGGTAAGGATTTGGCGCTTTCCACGGAACGAATTTTCAACCATCCGTTCCGAAACAGGGATCACTGGCAGAAATCCCCTGATCAACCGCCGCTACGCTTGAGATTTCAATCAGATGTTTTTCGATGAGGTGTTGCGTTACCAAAGCGGCGTCAAGTGGGCGGCACTCCAAATAAAAGAGCCAGGCGGTTTCGCCTGGCTCAGGGGGATATACGTTACAGCTCAATAGGCTTAAACGTAGGGCATCATCACGGGCAGTAACTCCTGGAACGTCCGACCGGTGCCATTTTCACCGATGGCGTGCATTTTCCATTCGTTGTTGTGGCGATAGAGTTTGGCCATAATCTGGGCCGTGTGATTGCCGTTGCAACTCAAATTGTACTTTGCGATTTCGCGATTGCTGCTTTGATCAACAAGGCGGCAAAACGCATTTTCAATCTCGCTGAAGGACTGTCCGGTAAAACTGTTGACGACAAACATGATGGTTTGCACATAGTCTGGGACCTGAGACAAATCAACGATAATCTGTTCGTCATCGCCTTCGCCCTGACCGGTGCGGTTATCGCCAGTGTGCTGGATGCTGCCGTCACGGCTGCGCAACTGGCGGAACCAAACGACATCCACCACCTGCTTATTCTGGTCAAACAACAAACACGAGGCATCAAGGTCAATTTCCTGGGTTTTGGCGCCAAAGCCAAAAAAGCCGCCTTTCTTTTTGGCATCCCACCCAAGGCCCATGATAACCCTGGTCAGCGTGGCACCAGCTTCTTTGGCCAATGAAATTTTCTGTCCTTTTTGTAAACTGACGGACATGGTTCACCTTCCTTTATCGAGTTTGAGTCTTATCCAATATTGACACCAAAGGACTGTGCCAGCGGCCCAAGGCCACCGTTGTAACCCTGACCGACCGCCTTGAATTTCCATTCTTCGCCGTGACGATAGAGTTCACCAAAGATCATCGCGGTTTCAGTGCTGGAATCTTCCGACAGGTCATAGCGCGCAATTTCGTTGGTGTTGTCATCATTGACGACCCGAATAAACGCATTTGAGACCATTCCGAAGTTTTGCCGACGGGCTTCAGCATCGTGAATCGTCACCGCAAAAACAATGCGTTTGACATCCGCTGGAACGCCACCTAGATTCACCCGCACAACTTCGTCGTCACCAGCCCCAGCTCCAGTCCGATTGTCGCCGCTATGCACCACTGAACCATCTGCGGAACTTAAATTGTTGTAGAAAATAAAATCGTTATCTGCCCGGACTTTTCCGGAATCAGCCAGCAAAAAGACACTCGCATCGAGGTCGAAACCTGCACCATCAGTGGCTCTGGATTCCCATCCAAGTCCTACCAATACTTTTTTCAAACCCGGTTCCGCTTTGCTCAGCGATACATTTCCGCCTTTTGAAAGTGAAATTGGCATAAACTTCTCCCTAATGTGAAAGTTTTTAAAGTAAGTTATCCGGCCTCCAACCGATGTGGGAAAAACCGGTAATTTTCGGAGCACGAAAGTACCCCAACTGTTACAGGTTGGCAAGTCGCTTCTTGACTGAACCCGGTTTCCCAAGCGACAAATCCAGCAAGAACCACCACCACTCAACTATTTTTCAATCAACACGCCGCAATTCCGGATAGATAAGTCATTCAAAACAGTACATTTGCCAGCCAATTCACTCGTTTTGACCGACTCAAAACTGGAATATTTCACCACCAGACTTTGTGAGGATCCTATGTATCTGCGGTTTACGCTTCGATTGTTTGCCATTTTATGGGTGCTTGGCAGCGGTGTGATTTGCCTGGCAGCACCACAATCCGTCAAAACCCGGTTTGCGGCGCAAGGAACGACCCAGGTTTTTCATCTCAAAATTCCACTCGCTGACATTGCCCCAAACAGTGCCTGGGACATTACCGCCCGTGCCTCAGACGGAACCGCCTTTGCGGTTGCCGTTGACCGCCCGTTCCCGACCCAGGTCGCCACGGAATGGACATCACCTGAATATCAAAAACAGTATGAAGCCTATCAGGAACGAGTGAACCAGGTAAGCATCAAACTCAATCAGGTCAACGAGCAGATTTCCACGTTTGAACCCCAGCAAAAAGCCCTGGCTGATCTCCTCAAAGACACCACGATCAAGGCTGAAACCCGCACTGTGTTACAGGCCAAACTGAATCGGGTGGAAGCCGAGCATAAAGCGCTTCTCAAAAAACGGAGTGACCTCGAAGCTGAAATGGCCAGGGTGCAGGAATCAGCCCCCAAATTTGATGCGGAGCCCAAATCCGAATCAAAACCAGAGCCGCAGTGGCTTGAGGTGTATGGTCGGCTTCGCGGAACAGAGCCAACCTCGGTCATTCTCGCCACGGTGCCCAGATCAGGCGAGCCAGCGCGGGTGGTGGCGACCTTCAAGCTGTCACCGCCCCAAAAATTCCCGACCGACGCCGAACTGGTCAAACAGTGGGCCACAGCCTGGACCAACCAGCTTGGATTTGAACTGGTCAACAGTGGCGATCCCTGGATGCACCTTCAACTCATCCGCCAAACCACCCAGAAATATCAGATTCCAATGCCTGACATTGGCCAGTATGTGCAGATGCAACGGCGAGGTGACACCCGATTTCAGGATGACGTTGACCTGTTTTCGATCACCACTGGCGGTCTGGCCATCCAGGAATCACTCCAGTACAAACGATTGCTCAATATCTCAGAAAATCGGGGCGGTCAGACCGTGCCGATTACCAAACTGGAAGGCCCGGCGGTCAAATCGCATCCATTTGAGAAAATGCTCGAAGGTCGCCAGCCAGTCCAGTTTGAACTCGCCAAACTGGTGCCGCATGACCAGTATTATGTCCATTTTTCAACCATCAAAAGCGAGATTGAGCTGTCTGACCTGCTCGACCAGTGGGGTACAACGCTCCTGCAATCCGTTGAGGTGACGTCGCATGACCGGCAGGTAAAAGAACGCCTGTTGACCCAGCTCTGTCTCGAACTCTCCAGCCTGACCCGGTTGTTTGGCAGTTTCGTGGTGGACGACCTGGCTCTGACCGGAAATGACCCGTTTGTGACCGACGGCAATGATGTGAGCGTCATCTTTAACGTCAAAAACGGTCCGATTTTCGATCAATCAATGGCGGCCCACCGGGCTGAGGCCAAAAAACAGCGTCCAGATGCAGTCGAATCAACCGCCCGCTACGGCAACTTTGAAATCGGCACCTTGACCACACCGGACCGGACGATTTCTTCCTACTGGACGGCGGTTGACAGCTACCGTATCTATTCAAACTCACGGTCAGCACTGGAACGCATCCTCGACGCGGCGCAGGGCAAACGACCGTCACTCAAAGCGGCAGCCGAATTTCGATATATGCGCACCATCTTTCCGGGCACCGCCAGCGAGGAAGATGGGTTTCTCTATCTTTCCGATGCCTTTATCCGGCGCGTGGTGGGTGCCGAGCAAAAAATAGGGCGCATTCGCCAGCTTGGGTGCAGCGCCAATCTGCACAACCTCGAACACGCTTACCTGTACCAGTTCTATGACCAGGGAAAACAAACGCCAGTCACAGTGACGGACCTCCGTGAACAAAAGCTCCTTGATGCCGATGATCTGGAATGTCCATCGGGTGGCACTTATCAGCTTGACGATCAGGGGCTGGCGCGCTGTTCGGTTCACGGGTCACACCGCAATTTGACCCCGCTGCTTGAAATTCCAATCACCCAGGCCACACCAGCCGAAGCCGCCGGCTACCAGAATTTTGTCGAGCGCTATACCCAGTATTGGAGCCAGTATTTTGACCCGGTGGGTGTTCGGTTTCGACTGCGTGACAAAATCGAGGTCGAAACCTGCATTCTGCCGCTGATTGAAAACAGCATCTATAACAATGTTCGTGAAGCCGCCGGGGGCAAGCCGGTCAAACTGTCAATTCCAGTCACCGCCGCCACTATTTCCTCAATCGGGATGAAACTTGGGAACGACAGCCCGCTCCGAAAAGAAATGCTGCGGTCATTTCTGCTGGATATGACCGGCCCGGACAGCGAAAAATTTCTGGCAGCCGTCGGCGACACGATTAGTCTGAATTTCTGTGACGGAGCACCGCTCTTTACCTTTGCGATGGATACAACCACGGCCTTGATTGCCGGGAGTGGCCTGCGTCGAGGTGATGATGCCTTTCTCGGGCTCATTTTGTCATCGCTCACCCTGCCGATTTATGTTTCGATGGACATCACGGACCCAGCCCAGGCCGAGCCGCAATTTGACAAAATCCTGGCTCACGCCGAACAGCGCTTCCGGATGCAGGGTGAACGCTGGCTGACACTCGAACGCTATCAACTCAACCCGTATCGTGACGTTCCGATCCACACGGCAAAGCTCTCGCTCTTTGTCGCCGACTTCCGATTTGCCTGGGCAGTGGTGGGCAAGCAACTCATCATCAGTACCCAACTGCCGGTTCTGACCAGCCTGATTGATACGTTAAAGGACAAACCAGACACGGCCTTTCTGGCTCAGGAGAATCCAACCAACCTGCTCTTTTCGCTCCGGCCTTCCCAGTTTCAGCACATTCGCCCAACCATGGCGGCTCACTGGCAGGAGAAAATGCGCAGTACCTGTCTGCTCAACCTGAGCGGGGTTCGGTTGCTCAACGAGCAATTCCCGGTCACCAACCCTGACTTTAACCAACAATTTCTGAAACGGATGGGCTACATCCCATTTTGTCCGGCGGGTGGAAGCTACCGGATCGAACCAACCAGTGGCGTGGCCGAATGCACCGTTCATGGGACGCACACCCACCCGCGACAACCTATCGAAGCGACCGGAAAGGAGCCGTTCATCCAGTTTGTCGAAAGCCTGAAAACGATTGGGGCCTCGCTCGAATTTACACCTGAAGGCATCCGCACCCGTATTGTGCTTGACCGGACGAAGAAGTGAAAAAACCAGGGTTGAGGGCTTGGGGCTCAGGGCTCAGGGCTTGGGGCTGAAGAAAACGGGTTAAAGACTTTGAAGAAATAAAAAATGTTCGAGGTCGAACAATTCTTATAATTCATTGATAATAAGGCATTTAACCCTATTTAGTATTTTTCTTCAGCCCGATGTCTTTTACCCCAAGCCCTGAGCCCTCAGCCCTGGTTTTTTCAGCCCTCAGCCCCAAACCCTCAGCCCTGTTTTTTTCAGCCCCAAGCCCACCTTCTTCCGCCCATTCATTGGCTTTCCAGAACCACTCATCGGCCAGAAACCACATTCGATTGAAAAAAGTCCGCTTCAGAAAGCGCTGGCCTGTACTCTGTCGGTTTGATCCGCTGTGATCAAATTCCAAAGCGACGTCAGG
>DAOQNB010000193.1:0-8422 GCA_035335845.1 Acidobacteriota bacterium
AACCAAGAACCAAGAACCAAGAACCAAGAACCAAGCACCAGGCACCAAGCACCAAGCACCAAGCACCAAGAACCAAGAACCAAGAACTAAGAACCAAGAACCAAAAAGTTTCTTCATTCTTCATTCTTAATTCTTCATTCTTCAGAGTTTGACGCACACGTTTTTTAATTCCGAATAAAACTGGATTGAATGCAGGCCGCCTTCACGACCAATCCCACTCATCTTCATGCCGCCGAAGGGTGTTCGAAGATCGCGTAAAAACCAGGCGTTGATCCAGACAATGCCGCATTCGAGTTGCCTGGCGACGCGATGCGCACGGGTCAGGTTCTGTGTCCAGACCGCCGCGCACAGGCCATAATCGGTGTTGTTGGCGAGCACGACGGCTTCTTCTTCGCTATCGAAGGGGCAAATGTGACAGACCGGACCAAAGATTTCTTCTTTAACCACGCGAGCGTGTTCATGGAGGCCGGTAAAGATCGTCGGCTGGATGAAATAGCCGCCGTTAAATGGCTCACCGAGATTCGGAATGCCGCCGCCGGTGACAATTTCGGCGCCCTCTTCTCGGGCAAGTTGATAGTAGGAAAGAACTTTTTGCCGATGCGTGTCGGAAATCAATGGGCCGATGGTGGTTGCCGGATCATACGGATCGCCTGGTCTGAGTTTACGGGCTTCGACCTTCATCGCTTCGACAAACCGGGTGAAAATCGGACGTTCAACATAAACTCGCTCAGAACACAAACAGACCTGCCCGCAATTTGAGAAAACCGAGCGGGCTGTTCCCGCGACAGCTTTGTCAAAATCGGCATCTGCAAAGATAATGGCCGGGTTTTTTCCGCCGAGTTCAAAGGAAACCTGCTTCATATTGACTGATGAGGCTTTCATAATTGCCTGACCGGTGCGGGTCTCGCCGGTAAAGGTCACCGCACGGATGCCTGGATGCTCGGTAATGGCCTGTCCGGCGGAATTTGGGCCAAATCCATGAACCACATTGAAGACGCCGGGTGGGACGCCGACCTGTTTCATCACTTCACCCAGCAGTGTGGCCGTGCCTGGGGTTTCTTCTGAAGGTTTTACGACGACCGTGTTGCCAGCGGCCAGTGCTGGTGCCACTTTCCAGGTCATCAACAGAAGCGGCAGATTCCAGGGACAAATCACGCCGACCACGCCCAGTGGTACACGGAGACTGTAATTGATGGCACCGGCGCCATCTTCGGTATCCATCTCAAAACATTCCGTCGCAAAGCTGCGGGCAATTTCGGCAAAGATCCGGAAGTTGGCTGCTCCACGCGGAATATCAACCGCACAGGCGAGACTTCGCGGCTTTCCAGTATCGGCAATCTCAGCGTCCACAAAATCATTGAAGCGGGCTTCGATACCATCGGCCACTTTGCGGAGCAGGTTCAGGCGGTCAGTCATAGCCATCCGTCCCCAGGGGCCTTTAAGCGCTGCCTGGGCTGATTCAACCGCCCAACAGACATCGTTTGATCCGGCTTCGCTTACGTTGGCGATCACCTGCCCGGTGGCCGGGTTATAGTCAGGAAAGGTTTTGCCGTCAACTGCATCAACAAACTCTCCGTTAATAAACAGTTTGTAGGTTTTCCGTGGTGTGGTCATGGCGAGTGGTCCAATCAATGTGAAGGATAAAACGTGACAAGGGCGCCTTTGGCGTCGGCGTGAAGTTGCATTGGATTCCACAGAATATGCAGAACCCCATCCAGCCGCAAATCCAAAGGCAGGAAATTGCTTTCGAGTCCTTCAAGGATCGCGACCCGCCCGGCCCACAACCCGCCGTGGGCACACGCGTGAATCGGAGACGCCGCCGGATGGTCAACCGACGGCGCATCGGTTCCAAACAGAAGCAAACCTGGCAACTGTCCCAAATACTGACCGGCTTCAGGTGTCAGGTAGGCAAAAGTGTCATCCCACTCAACTGGTGTGTGGTGATAGGTGCGCACAACCAGCCGGCGAACAGTGAGTGGATCAATCCGGGCCTGGGTCATGGCCTGAGTCAGGATGTCGAGGGTAATCGCAGGTGGTGATTGACCAGCCAGAAATGACGTGAGATTCAAAACCGTAGCTGGCCCACGATATTGCCTGTCATCAAACTGAGCCAGCGGAGGATCCTTTAACCAGTGGATTGGCTGGTCAGCGTGCGAGCCGGCGTGGGCATTCCACCGGCCAAAAACACTGGATGTCACCAGACAAACCCCGGCTCGATTGGAGGAAACGTCTTTCACTTCCGAAAAAATACCTTCCGTTTGATCCAGCTCGACACCAATGAGTTTTCCAAGTATCTGCCGATCAAGGATTTGAAACGGCGGAGTATACCCTGGGGCAGGGAAGCTCACCCGCCGGTGCGCAGGCGATGTGCTCAGGTCAATCACCTGGCGAAGATCAACCAGCGGCCAGGGTTCGGTTTCAAGGGCAGCCAGCTTTTGAGTCAGGAGGAGGTCAGTCATAGGGTGATTCTTTTCGGAGTGCGGCGGCTTGACGCCGCTTTGCAGGCCGCCGCACTCCAGGTTATTTCCCATTCCCTAATTCAAAGCGTTTGTGCATGGCGACCACCGCCGCCGGAACATCTTTGGCATCAACCACAAATGAAATATTGATTTCTGATGACCCCTGGGCAATGGCGATGACGTTGACTTTGGCATCGGCGACGGCGGAAAAGACCCTGGCGGCAATGCCTGGGCGACCATGCATTTGCTCGCCAACCGCAGCGACAATCGCAATGCCATCGGTCACCGTGATGTTCTCGATGTGGCGGTGGTGAAACTCAATGTCGAGGGCTTTGCGCAGGGCCGTGCGGGTCCGCTCAGCTTCAGCAGAGTCAACAATAAAGCAGAGGTTATTTTCCGAAGATGACTGGGAAATCATCAACACGTTGATGCTCTGACTCGCCACGGCGGAAAAAGTTTTGGCCGCAATCCCCGGAACACCCATCATCCCGCTCCCGCTGATGGTCACCAGGCTCAGATTTTTGATGGCCGTGATGGCCTTGATATCGGCATTCCAGCCGCCGGTTTGGGAGGTAATATGGGTGCCGGGATGATCGGGTTCAAAGCTGTTTTTGATATAGAGCGGGATCTTGGCTGGGGCAAGTGGAAGCAACGTCTTTGGATGCAATACCTTCGCGCCATAGTAAGATAGCTCGGCTGCTTCGCTGTAACTGATTTGGGGAATGGTCTGGGCATCAGGGACCAGGTTGGGATCCGCCGTCATAAACCCGTTGACGTCGGTCCAGATAATGACTTCATCGGCATTGAGGGCCGCGCCAAGGATTCCCCCTGAGTAGTCTGAGCCGCCACGTCCGAGTGTGGTCATCACGCCCTGCGGTGTTGCCCCAATAAATCCAGTCACCACTGGAATGACCCCATCCCGGAGGAGCGGGAGCAATCGGGTCTGAACCTTCAAATTGGTTTCAATGCTATCGGGGGTGGCATCGCCGAAATTATCGTCAGTGACCACCAGTTCAGTGGCATCAATAGCTTTGGCCCGCAACCCGATGTTGCGAATGGCAGCGGCGACGATTCGGGCTGAGAGCCGTTCGCCGGTTCCGGCAATCGCATCCAGCGCCCGATCTGGAACTTCCCCCAGAATATGAATGCCGTAGCACAGTTTTCCAAAGTGTTCGAGCAGCGTATCCACTTCAGTATACAGCTTTTGTTGCTCTGAAGTGTCAGAGACCAGGGCATTGATGGCGTCGCGGTGTTTATCGGTCAGTGTGGCACGGGCGTGGATTGCCTTATTGAGTGAACCAGCCGCCGCATCATGGGCACTGGCGAGGAGTTGATTGGTAACGCCACTCATGGCTGATACCACTACGACCAGTTGTTTATCCCCGGCATAGGCATCCGCCACGATCTTTGCCAACGCCGCGATTCGGTCAGCATTTCCAACGGATGTTCCGCCAAACTTCATTACTCGCATGAAAAGAAAATCTCCTTAGAAAATCAGTACCACCTGGGTGAGCGGGTGGGGTTGGAATAGAGTCAATCTGCCTGAAATCAGGGGCAGCCAGCCAAAAAGGCTAGATTAGAAAGATGCGGTTCGAAAAACAAGGAACTTAGGTGTATCGGCCTGATCAACCCCGGCTGGATGGTCCCCACTGGTGATGGCAGAGAGGGCAGCGTGGAGCCGGCTGGAAAGGGCAAATTCTTTGTCAAATGCGGGTAACTGCTTTGGATTCAAAGACAAAAGACCGCCTCCAGCTTGTAGATGCAAAACCTGAAAATCGGCTTCGGGCACACACTGGGCAATTGACAGCACAAAGCTGATGTGTTGCAATGCAAATTGACAGTTCTCCTAACACACACAGTCTCAAGACAATCACAAACTCCCTTCGATTTACATCACATCTCTCTTTTGCCGAAGGATTCAGTGAAGGAAACACACACGCGTATGGCTAAAAAAAGAATATTAGTCGTGGATGATGACGACGCGATACGTGAATTATTTGATGGCCTGCTCACCGAAGCAGGATATGAGGTGGTTCTGGCTGAGGATGGCCTGGCGGCGGTGGCTTCGCTCAAGAAGCAGGTACCGGATCTGGTGATCCTGGACGTGATGATGCCTGTCATTAGTGGACCACGCCTGATGGAGCTAATTCGATCCTCGGATAATCCGGAAATGTGGCAGGTGCCAATTTTATTTTGCTCAGCCGCCCACGTTCTCGACGATATTTCAAAATCCAAGGAATTTAATGTCACTTTGGATGACTGTATCTCAAAACCATTTGAGGTGAAGCAGTTGCTTCGCATCATCAAAGACCGTTTGACTGAGGCGGCGCCGCCACCTGATGACAGCGGCGACAATGCCTGACCCTGGTGGTGAACAGGTTGTTTTGAGGAAGGGGAAGTTGGATATGAACTACATCGTTTTGCTGACCTGGCTGCTGATAAGCTTTGAAGTTTGCGCAGTTTACGGGCAGGAAACGACACCAGCGCCTGCCTCGCCCGAAAAAAAAGCCGCTGACTCACCAGCTCCCCCCAAAAAACACCGTGTTTTAACCAACGAAGATTTCCCCAGTGGGCGCAATCCTCAACCTGAGAGGCGCCCATCTCCCGAGCCGATTGACCCTCCCACGCCAGCCCCAACAGTAAATCAAAAAGAATTGCGCCGGGTTGCTTTACGAACCCGGGCAAAAGAGATCATGACGCGGATGAGTACCATTGATTCCCAAATTGGACTTATCAAAGAGCGGCTTGATGAGCTGAAACGTGAGGATCAGGCGGTTTCCCCATCCCAGGTCAAAGATGGAAAGACGTATCTCAGAGCAGTTGGCCCGCGTGGCGAGGTGGTGTATATCCCCGTCAAAACGGATGAAGACCAGCGGCTGAAATCACGTCTCCAGGATCTGGAACTCGATGCCACACGCGCCCAGGTTGAATGGGAATATTTAATTGACGAAGTGCGTCGTGCTGGCTTTACGATTCAACAAGTGCTCAAAGAAGACGATGCAGACTGACCCACCGGAGCAGGGCTCCGAGTACTCCGCTCGGATCATTTATCCCCGAATGCGAGTCGCCGCTCCTGCTTACCTGGTGCCGCCGTCTCAGAGTTCAGGAGGTAAACGTGAGCCCCGATTTGGAAAATCTAATTGCGCTGCATGAAATTGACATCCGACTGGTTGAATTTCAGGCACAAATCAAAGCGCTTGATACGGAATGCACCAGGATCGAGACTGAGTACCAGCAATATGCTGTTGCTTACAACGAAGTCCAATCAAAACTGACCTCATCCCACCGCCGAAACACGCAACTCGAAGCCGATCTGGCCGACACTCAGCAAAAACTTGAGAAGTACAACGAGGACCAGAAACGAGTTCGCAATCAGAAAGAATACGCTGCCACCCTCACCGAAATTGATAATGCCAAAAAGGCCATCAGCCGGTTTGAAACCCAGTTGTTGGAATTGATGGATGAAGTCAAACGTCTTGAAGACGAGGCCGCCAAATATTCCCCCGATATCGAAAACAAACGCAAAGAAGCTGATGCGGCAATTGCCGATTGCCGTGCCAGACAGCAACAGATCAAGCAGGACATGGAGCACATCAAACAGGAACGTGTCCGGTGTGAAGCCGCTGTCTCGCGTCCGTGGATGGATCGCTACAATCGGGTTTCAAAGCTGCGAACTGGCCAGGCTCTGTCTCAGGTCATCAATGGCGCCTGCTCTTCGTGCCGTATGACGCTCAGACCTCAAGTGTATAGCGAGGTCCGCCAGGGAGATGTGATTTATATTTGTGATCATTGCAGCCGAATTCTGTATTATCGCCCAGAACCCAAAGTGGTTGTGATGGAAGCCTGAGCGGTCCCCTGACTTTCTTCAGATGGCTGGTCAGGCACGTCGCTGAAGGAAGGCACTCGGCAAAATATGTGCTCATCCAGTGTATTTTGGCGGCTCAATTCTGCATTGAAGGGAACTGAAGGCACTTCAGTGACTGACGTTTCAGGTTGGGGATTGTGAGGCGTGTGCCAAAAACACCTGAAACGGGATGTGTTGATTAACTTATTTTGCCAGGAGGGGACGCCGATGCGGATGGCGGTCTTGTGGTTATTGATGTTGGCGGCAGTGGTACTCTCACCACTGGCCTGGGCGCAATCAGGTCGGGTGAACGAATCAGGAACTCGTTCCTATTCAATTAATGCCATTCTGCAACCTGTTCCGGATGAATCTGGCCTGCCTCCCTTAAAAGGGGTCGAGTCGGCTGACCCAATTCCGATCCCTAAAAACCAGGTTGCGGTGTATGAAGCCGGGATTGAGCAGGAAATCCAGGGATTTCGATCTGATGTTTCTGGTGCGCGGTATGTGCTGCTGGTTGACAATTCACAAAATGTCCAGGCTCAAACAGCGGATATGGAACGCGCCACTCGGGCAATTGCCAAGGAAATTTTTGTCGGCGATCAGGTGATGGTGGTTGGATACAACGAATCCCCTGAGATTATTGAAGATTTTACTGACGACGGTAAAAAACTGGTTGAGGCCGGGAAACTCTTTGCCAAACGGAAGCCGCCACGCTTGTTTGATGCCCTTGCGGCGGTGGTTGAAGATGCGTTGCGGAGTCAGATCAGTACTTCCAAACGGGTCATCCTGCTCTTTTCCGATGGGTATGACTCTGGGTCACAGTACACCTACGATCAGACGTTAGAACTCCTCCAAACTGAAAATATTGTGGTGTATGTGCTCCAGTGCAGTGACCGGACCTTTGGTGCGCCACGAGCGAAAAAACTCGGTCCCAAGCCTACGATTGTGGCCAAAGAACTGGCCGAAGGCACTGGTGGTCGGGTGTTTTCAATGGAAGAGAGCCTGGCTGCGATGAAGATCATTACCGATGAAGTTCGCAACCGGTGGTATGTCCTGTCATATGCTCCAAAAGGCGTCAACCTCACGATTAGTCGCCGCCTGTTACTCTCCCTCAACGACAATAAATACAGTTTACGGACCAAACAACAACAACCCGCCGGCCATTAAGGCAAGCGGGTTGTTGTGTGAAGGATGCCGAAGGGGGGACTCGAACCCCCACGGGTTGCCCCACACGCCCCTCAAACGTGCGTGTCTACCAATTCCACCACTTCGGCATTGTGCCGTTTTCGACCGGGGAGGTTGAAGACGGCAGAAATTGTCAATTGCGACTTACTTCTTCTTGGTTTCAGCTTTGGGCTCAGTCTTTTGGTCTTTCTGATCCTTGGCTTTATCGGTTTCCCCAGCTTTGGGTTCCGCTTTCTTGTCATCCTTGGCCGGTGCGGCTGTTCCTTCGGCTGGTTTGGTCGCATCAGCCGGTGCTGGTGTGGCGGCGGGTGCTGACTGAGCCGGTGCGGCTGGCGGTGCTGGCGGAGGGGGTGCTGGTGCGGTGACCGGCAAATCTTCGATGCCTGCTGCCACTGGCTTTGGAGAGGTCACTCCGGGGAGTGAAAAAATAAAGGCCATCAGCATAAAGGCAGCCGCCGCGCCAAATGTGATTCGTTCAAGCGGTTTCTGAGCCCCGCGAGCCCCAAAGGCTGTCTGGCTTCCACCGCCAAAAACAGCGGCGGCATCACTTTTTCCAGGTTGGAGCAAAACGACCCCAATCAGGATCATACAGGCCAGAAAGAAAATAGCGTAAAGAATGTAAACGTACCACTGCATAATAAGTTAAAGGCAATCCCAATGAATGTCTGCTGGTCTGGGTCGTGAGTCAAAACTGACGCCGATCTGGCCAACAGATTACTGTTGATAGAACACAATCCTGGCAAATGAATCGGCTTTCAAGCTGGCTCCACCCACCAGGGCACCATCGATATCGGGTTGTTCCATATACTCAGCGATGTTTTCCGGCTTGACGCTGCCGCCATACAGAATCCGCAGTTGCTGTGCGGCTTCGGTACCAAATTTCTCACTGAGAACGGATCGAACGAGGGCGTGCATGGCTTGGGCGGTGTCAGGG